>PHDR01000256.1 GCA_002841035.1 Bacteroidetes bacterium HGW-Bacteroidetes-12
GATTTCATCTTTCTAATTTTTAAATTATTATTATTTTTTATGAACGTTCTATTTTTTAGACCTGATCTTTTCAAAATAGTTTAAAATTTTGAAAAACTAAATCTAATTAGCCAACACTTCTTCGTAGACCAATTCTTCTAACACATAATTGTCTACAAATTCATCTATTTCATTCTCTGAAACAAAAAGTGACGTGATTAAAATATCGCTTTCTTCAAGTTCATCTTGAGCCAATCCATTCGTTTTTAATTGGTCAATGGTGTCTGAAACGATTGCAGGAATTTCATCAATTGCAGGGAGCGCATTGGGTTTAAAAACCGTTAAAGCTAAAATTATGGCGATAGTTGCCGCAACTGACCATATAATTCTTTTTCTTGAAAAGATACCAAACCTTTGTTCTTTTTGGTTTGAAACCTTTTCTAATATCTCCAATTTAGAGGAAGAAAAATAATCTTCAGGAACTTGAAAACCCAATTTCTCTGAATGCATTTCATGCATTTTGCTGTCAAATGAAATTTGCTCGTCTGTTTTTAATTTTGAATCCATAATATGATTGTTTAGTTTCTTCATAACATATAATTAGACCTTGTCTTTTGTAATTAGTTCAACAGCCAGCATATTTTTTTCAATATATTTGACTGTGTTATAATAAGAAGACTTTAAAGTGCCTTCTTTAATTCCTGAAATTTCTTCCATTTCACGAAATTTTAAATCGTCATAATATTTCATTTGAAATATTTGTCGTTCCTTTTCTGGTAATTTAGAAAGAATACGCTGTAATTTTAATTGGATTTCATCACCTTCAAAAAAGGCGTCATCCACCAAATTATTTAAATATTTATTGCCGACATCATCCAATGAGGAATGATCCTTTTTTTTATTTTCTTCTAAAAACCGCAGCGATTCATTGTAGGCGATGCGATACATCCAGGTATGCAAACTGCTTTTTTGTTGAAAATTTGGAAGGCTTTTATAAATTCTTAAAAATGTGTTTTGCAGCACATCATCAGCATTTTCATGCGTAACTACAAGTTTTCTGATATGCCAATACAAGCGTTCCTGATAAAGATCCAATAATTTCTTAAAGGCTTTATCCTTTTCTTTATTGTCTAATAAATCTCTTATGAATTCGCTTTCGCCAGTCAAAATATCTTTGGATTAATCGCTTTATAATGTTGTTAGACCCTTAAAAAACAGAAAAGTTTAAATTGTATTACATTTTAATCAGCTTTATTAATAATCTGCCTGCGTTAGGGATTGAACGAAATGTTTGAGCGCTTTTTTAGTTGTTTTTTACAACTAAAAAATGCGAATAGTGAAATACTTGTATTCATGAGTTCCTATTTAATAAAATAAAAATAACGAATAAAGCCTGACCCAAAGGGTAACGCCCAAATTTTAGATAAAACTTTCTAAAGCCAACTCGTAACTTTGGAGTCCGAAACCGGCAATAATTCCTTTTGCATTTGGCGCAATATAAGAAACGTGACGAAATTCCTCACGCGCGTAAACATTGGAAATATGGACTTCAATTACCTGAGTTTCAATACCTTTTATGGCGTCGCCAATAGCAATGGAAGTGTGCGTGTAAGCGCCGGCGTTTAAAATAATGCCATCGAAACTAAAGCCAACTTCGTGCAATTTATTGATGATTTCGCCCTCAATATTGCTTTGGAAATAGTGCAATTCAACATCTGCATATTTTTTTTTCAGACTTTCAAAAAATTGCTCGAAAGTTAAATTCCCATAAATGGCAGGTTCGCGTTTGCCAAGCAGGTTTAGATTTGGGCCATTTAAAATAAGTATTTTCATAAATGAAATATTTTGTTGTAAATATATTACTTATTTTTATCAAATGAAATGGAACAACGCTTTACACGATTATCAGTTTTATTTAAAAATAGAAAAAGGCTTGTCGCTAAATACCATCGACAGTTATTCGCGTGATGTGAAAAAGCTGATGTTGTATTTGGAGGAAAACGAAATGATTATTTCGCCCATTTCCATAAATCAGGAGGATTTTAAGCAATTTATTTATGAAACCTCCAAACATATCAATGCGCGATCGCAGGCCCGTTTAATATCGGGCATTAGAAATTTTTTCAACTATTTGATTTTTGAAGAATACCGAAAAGACAATCCGACCGAATTGATTGAAACGCCTAAAATAGGCAGAAAACTGCCAGATACTTTGGCTTTAAAAGAAATTGATTTGCTTATTGGCGGCATCGATTTAAGCGAGCCGCAAGGAGAGAGAAACCGGACTATTTTAGAAACTTTATACAGTTGCGGCTTGCGTGTTTCCGAACTCACGAATTTGAAGATTTCCGATTTATTTTTTGAAGAAGATTTTATTAGGGTTATCGGAAAAGGTAATAAACAGCGCTTTGTGCCCATCAATCCACAAACTGAAAAGTATATTTCATTTTACCTGAATTCAATAAGAACCCATATTGACGTCCAAAAAGGATTTGAAGACACGGTTTTTTTAAACAGAAGAGGAAAAAAATTAACGCGTGTGATGATTTTTACCATCATCAAAAATCTGGCAATCAAAGTTGGCATTAAAAAGAAGATAAGTCCGCATACTTTTCGCCATTCCTTTGCAACGCATTTGTTGGAACGCGGAGCCGATTTAAGAGCAATACAACAAATGTTAGGGCATGAAAGCATTACCACCACTGAAATTTATATGCACCTGGACAAAAGTTTTTTAAAGCAAGTGATCAATACTTTTCATCCAAGGAAATAGCTAATTTTAGAAGATTTTATAGGCTTATTTTAATATAGTTGTGTAAAAATAGTTGCGATTGTTTAACCCCAAAAACAGCCAAGTTTATCTTCTTCAACGATTTTTATAAATTCTTTTAGGCTGTTTACTTTTGGATTTGGTTTGTAACTATGCCATTTCATATCAGCCCTAAACCAAAAGATTTTCCAAATATTTTCTTTTTTTACAAATGTTGTTTTTGCAATTTCACTTTCGATTTTTATATTTGGATTGTTCCAAAGTGGGCGAATTTCAAAAACAACTATGCTTTGGCCTTCAATTTTGTAACTAATGTCTAATTGATTTCTTATTTCTTCCGGTGGACGGGAATTGATTAAGTAACCTTCCATCACTTCAATAATTTCTATCTCGTTTTCAAATTCTAGAGCCATTTTTCAGTTTTAATTACAACATTTATTTTTAGTACTAATTTTCTCCTCATCTTTTGTATACATATATAATTGAGCCCAATAATTAATTTCATTCATAATGATTGGTTTTTTTCTCAATACTAAATGCTCAATACTCAAATCTAATAACTATTTATTCCGCACATAAATCAATTTAAAACGAACGCCGCTTTGCACGCGTTGGTCAATTTCAAACTGGTTAAGCGATTTAAACAAAGGCGTTAATTTTTCAAATCCGAAATTCCTAGAGTCAAAATTGGGCTGTTTTTTCAGAATCAAAGACCCAACATCGCCTAAAAACGCCCATCCGTCTTCATCCGCAGCATCTGTAACCGATTGTTTCAGGAACTTTATGACTTTTGGCGTAATTTTCTCCAAATTTTGCTTTTTTGAGGGTACTCCTTTTTCATCCTTTATTTCGCTGTAAGGTTCTAAAATTTCCAGATAAATAAACTTGTCGCAGGCCACAATAAAAGGATCGGGTGTTTTCTTTTCCCCAATTCCGTAAACCTGCATTCCCGATTCTCTGAGTCTGGTTGCCAATCGCGTAAAATCACTGTCCGATGAAACCAAACAAAAGCCATCAACGTTGTTTGAATATAAAATATCCATCGCATCAATAATCATCGCCGAATCTGTGGCGTTTTTCCCGGTGGTGTAACCATATTGCTGTATGGGCGTGATCGCATTTTCAAGCAAAATGGTTTTCCATTTGCCCAATTGCGGTTTGGTCCAGTCGCCATAAATTCTTTTAATGGTTGGGGTGCCGTATTTGGCAATCTCTTCCATCATTTCCTTAATATATTTGGATGGAATGTTATCTCCATCTATTAAAACGGCTAATTTTATGTCTTTTACCATAGTGTTTAAATGTATAAAATTATAATCAATTTTTATTTTTATCTAGTTTATTATTAATAAGTTAACTATTAATTTATATAAATATTGCAGCATAATTCATAGAAAAAACAACAATAAAAACACATTTCAGAATAAAAAATAAATTAATATCTCGCTAAATTAGTTAAACCCAATTATAATACCCTACCTTTGCGGCTAATATTATATTTAAAATTTTTAACAATGAGTAAAGGAACAGTAAAATTCTTCAATGAAGCTAAAGGATTTGGTTTTATTAGCGAGGAAGGTTCAAACAAAGAACATTTTGTACACA
>PHDR01000257.1 GCA_002841035.1 Bacteroidetes bacterium HGW-Bacteroidetes-12
ACAGTATTATTGCTCAGGCCTTCTTTTTCTGTAAAATGGGTGAAGGATTTCCCATCATACTTAGATACACCGCCAGACGTGCCGAACCAAAGGTTTCCGCTTTTGTCTTGAAGCATACAGCCAATTACATCATGTTTTAAACCTTGTAATTTACTAAACGAAGAAAAACCTTCCGGGTTTTGATCTTTGACGTAAGCGTCTTTTGCAATTACTACTTCGGGGATTCCCGCTACAAAAGGGCTGTCGATGACGGGTACTGTTTTGGGAAGAAGAAAAGTGTCTTGTCCGGGAGTAATTACTCGCGCCTTTCCATCTAAAACAATTTTTGGTTTTCCTGCTAGGTGTATGTTTGTGTTTGTCGGAACTACTTTTGGATTGCCTGCTTTTACAATTGCTGGTTTATCGGCAAGTATAATCTTTGGCTCTGTTACGCTGTCTTTCGGCACCAAATAGCCTTTTGTTTCAACAACTTTTGGTGCAAAAGTGTTCGGTCGTTCCTGCTCTTGCTTTTGAGAGCATGAAAAAAGGAAGATCCCGCTTATTAAAAATACGGCTTGGATAATATTTCTATTCATATGTGTCTCGTCCTGAAAAAAGTTTACACTATTTGGTTAATAATACTGTTACAAATTTACACTTTTAAATTAATCCTAAAATAGCTTTACATTTGTTAAACCAGAAGAAGCAAAAACGAGCAATGCTGAGGAGCAACTCGTTAGGAATATTCTGGTCAGATAAGGTAATAATCCGCTTTGGAGTTTACACTTTGAGGCGGATTTTTCTATTACCTATTCTGAATTATACCTAAAAAAACCTAAATCATCATTACCTCCTTTTGTTTTTTTAGTGAATAATAATTTTTCCATCGTTTTTTCAATACTCCATTCTGCATATGAGCATTGAATGGTTTTAGGTTATCAATACTGCCGTGAGGCCTTAAATGATTATAGGTGCTGCAAGCAATAGCAACGGCTTTTTGGGCGACTTCAAAACAAGGGAAAACTTCTTCTAAAAGTTCTTGTTTTAAGATACCATTTACTCTTTCGGCAATAGCATTTTCAAGAGGGTCGCCATTTTCGGTCATACTAATTTTAATGTTATTTTTTAGTAGAAGTTTAGTGTATTCATCAGAACAATATTGCACACCTCTGTCGCTGTGATGGATTAGGTTGGTAATAGTAGGATTATCTTTAATAGCCATTTTTAGAGCTGCTAAAGGTCCTTTTACAGATAAATCTTTACTCAAATAAAATCCTACTATTTTATGGCTATAAGCATCGGTAATCAAACTTAAATAAGTAAAACCATCAGCTAAATGAATGTAGGTTATATCGCATACCCACAGCTGGTTTGGTGCTATAGGAATGAACCCGCTAATAATGTTTGGGTACTTCTTAAATCGATGCCGAGAAAGTGTAGTAATGCACCCTCTACGTTTTCTTTTCTTAACCAATAAATTATTATCAGCCAATAGTTTAAACATACTATCTCTACCTATTTTAAACCGATGTTGAACCAAAAACAGGTTCATTTCTTCTAGTAATTTACGAGTTCCTATCCGTTTTTGATGTTTGCGATAACGCAATACTTCCGCTATAATTATTTCCGATTGATAGGCTTGTTGTTGACTAAATTTTATGCCCTGATAGTAGGATTGCCTACTATAACCAAGAAGTAAACAAAGCTCGTTAACACAACGAGGCTCACTTTGTTCTACTGTTTCTACCGCTTGGCACCAGACTTTTTTCTAATATCAATCTTTAGCTGCTCTTCGGCTATATCTATAATTGCATTAAGTAATTTATTGTGCAGTTCTGCCTTGCGTAGTGCAGCTTGTAGTTGCTTTACTTCTTTAGGCAATTGCACCTCTTGTTCTTGAGGTATCAACTCCTTTTTAGGCTTTTTTCTCATCGGTTTTCCTTGAAATTTTGTAACCCACGAATGTATTAATCTAAAATCAATACCGTATTTTTCTCCTATTTTCCTATAACTGATTTCTCCAGTTAAATATTCGGCTATTATCGCCTCTTTTTCTATTCCTTTTTTGTCCATTTTTTACACTTTTTTGTGTAAACCTATTTTAGGACGAGACACTTTTGTTTTTGCCTTTTTTTGTCGGCTTGAGCGGTAGCGGCAAAAGCAAATGTGCCAAATGAGCGGTGGGATAACTGTGATCCAAAATTATTTTGTCGGGGTGAAGGATTTTTCTACGGAGTTGGATTTGTCGGGTTGTTGTCTTTACGCTTGCAGGTAACGTTTTGCAGCTACCCGAAGGGCGGAATTTTACCACAAAACTTGATTTCGAAGATATACTTTTTGTAATAAAAATGCTGTCAGACGAAGAACTAAACCCCGCCTTTTGGGTAGCTGCTGTTACCAGCCGTTATTCTAATTGAGCAAATCTTGTCCATTTTCCTTCGCAAAGTCAATAATTCCTTTAACTCCTTGTTTAATTAACTCTTTTTTAGATTCACTTAAAAACTCCTTTATAAATTTAGTTCCTTGTTTAGCAATTTTAGCCCAAATATTCGTCAGTTTTGAAATAACCCACTTTTTAGATTTTTTCGTCAAGTTGTCTTTAAGCTGAAGGATATCTTCCTTAATATCTTGAATGTCCTGTGAATTCTTGCCTGAAGTAAATTCAGATAATTTGGCGTCAACTGAATCTAAATAGGAGTCAAGTAAAAGAATTTGCTTAGTGTTTAATGGATTTATCTCAGCATCTTCGTCAATTATTTCAAATTCCGCAAAAAATTCATCTCTAAAGGATTTTGCAATAGGGTCGTCAAAGAACGAGTTTACAGTTTCGTATTCATTAAGCAATTTCAACCACGCATCAAACTGTCCACCTAAACCAGAAATTTCTACCCAAGTTTGATACAGTCCATTGTCATTTACATTCTTGGGACTCCTTGTCATTAAAAACTGAAAGCCTCCATTATTAGTTTGTTGATATTTCTCAATGGTAAAATGAAAATCAGAATCTATATCCTTGTCAATTACCTTGAGTAAATTTTCTTTAGGTTCTATAACTTCGAACTTGTCACCTTTTAAGCCTACATATGGTTCAAGTGCTTTCAAAATTACTAATGGAAGGTCTTTCTTTTTTCTCATTTTATTTTATGCTGTGGCGTTTTATAATGGTTGGTAACGTTTTGGGGCTTGGCGAAGTGGGGGATTAGAAGCACAAATGTTCAAATTAGCACAAATATTGATAGAAGTACAAATGCTCAATTTAGCAATAATGCCCCCATTTTGCCAAACCCCTGTTATGTGTAGCCTTGCTTGTCATTCTATTATTTTTAATTGAGATATCCTCTTATTTTCTGCTGTAAAGTAGTCTATCATAAATATATTATTGTTCTCTTCATCATATTCAAAATTATAGTTTGAGCCGTCTTTGCTATCAGTTATTTTTTTTACATTTTTCGTTCCGTGAAAATATTCAATTTTCATTGATTCTGGTTTTATTCCACTAATTAAACTACCGATATAGAAGTATTCTGAAAGTGTTTGATTTTCATTAAAAATATTTCTCAAGAAAAGTCCGTCAGTTCTGTCTAATTTGTCAGGTTGTTCAAAATATGCTCCTTTCAAATTTTTTGGAAAGTCATAAAATTCTACACACCAACTTAAATCTATTTGATATTTATTTGTCAAGTAGTTAATTGGAATATAGCTATTAAATGATTTTACGACTTTATTTAAACTATCAGTTATTTCAACTTTTACAACTTTATTCTTTTGAGAAATATAGTTTCTGTCATTGCTGTAATATTCATATAAGTTTGTCAAGTCAATAATTTTTCCTTGTAGTTCAGTTGCAAACTTTCCGTGATTTTTTGAAATCAAGTAGTATTTATTTAGAGTTCCACTTGAACTGTCATAACCATTAACTAATTCAATTGTGTCGTTGTAAATTTTGTATTTTCCTTGAAATGTCGGGTTTCCATAATGTCCCGTTGAAGTTCTTTTGTAAGTTCCGTCCTTATGAAATTCAAACTTCCAAAAAGTCATTGCCCATTGTCCTGTATAAGTTTTTTCAAATGTCTGTCCGTTAACTTTCAAAAATGAAGTCAATATCAGAAGTGTCAATATGTTTCGCAGTGTTGTCATAAGGTTACACATAACGTTTGGGCGGTTGGTAAAGGTGGCGATTTTCAGCACTAAATTACCCACGAAGCAGCAAAGCTCAAAAATAGGGAAAATTGTCCTACGAAGTGCAAAACCGCCACTTTTATTAACCGCCTGTTAGCTACTGGTGGTGTGTCAAAAGCGAGTAGCCTGAAAAGTCGGGCGTTTTAGTTTTTTTCT
>PHDR01000258.1 GCA_002841035.1 Bacteroidetes bacterium HGW-Bacteroidetes-12
CCTATAAAAATTATAATAACAATAACTTTAATATAAATTTACTACGTTGAACTGCTTTAAAAATGTTTTTTAGCAACCCTAAAGTATGGTAAAGGTTCCTTTATAAATGGTTTTTCCTACCTCAATTATATAAAAATACGTTCCTTTCGGTACTAATCTTCCAGATGTTGTTCTTGTATCCCACATTTCTGTTGTTTTGCTTTCATAAAGTAACTGTCCCCAACGGTTAAATATTTTATAACTGGTACATGCTTCTAAATCTGCATCAATAGGTAAGGTAAAGTAATCATTATGCCCGTCATTATTAGGTGTTATAACATTAGGAATTATTAACTGAAGTTCTGCAATTACTAGATTATAAGCATGGCTATCACTACAAATACTACTATCAACTTTTAGTACTACATTGTAATTTCCTGAGGCTGTAAACACATGTTTTGGATGTTCTTCTGATGAAGTCTGTCCATCACCAAAATTCCAGAAAAAACTATTTGCATTTGCAGAGTTATTTATTAACTGTACTTGAGTTCCTTCACAACTTAAATTCATCCCTACTACCTCAAAATCTGCTTTAGGTTGAGGAATAACTGTTACCGTAGTTTGTATTATACTGTCGCATCCGTTTGATGTGTTATTCGTATCAACAAAAACTCCTGATGTTGTTTGATAACTTCCTCCCACATAAACACTATCTCCTTGGCAAATACTTAGGTTGGTTGTAAATGTTGATACAGGTAATAATGCTATTGTAGTGGTTAAAATACTATCACATCCATATACTGAAGTTAATGTATCATAATAATTTCCTGATGTTGTTTGGTAATTTCCACCAATAAACAAACTATCGCCTTGACAAATTTCTACATACTGACTATCCGAAATATTAGGTAAAACAGTATCTACAACTAGTGTATAAGTTGTGTCACAACCTAACGCGGTATTGGTTACCAACACATTATATGTCCCAGGAGCTAAGTTAGTAGCCATAGAATCTGTTTGAGCTAAAGGATCATCCCATAAATAAGAAAAATGGCTACCACAATCTGGAGTTACAATAGCAATTCCTGAGTTAACTCCATTATCACAAACATTAATATAAGTTGAATCAGAAAAATTAAATGGTGGGCATCCAGCAGGATTGGTAGAATTTGAAGGACAGGTTGCCGCCCCACAACTAATTACAGGGCAGATTTGAACAGGGCCACAAGTTCCTGTAACTGTATAACATATCGTTATTATATCTCCTGGTGTGTAACAATTTCCTCCTCCTGTTCTTATCCCATTATTAAGAAAGTTACAATTATTATCATAAGTTGCTGACCCTGAAATGTCTGAACTTGTGTTGTTAGCTGTATTACAACCTCCTCCACCGATATTCGATTGGTTAGTTGAACTTGTATTACAACCACTTATAATTAAAGAAACACTAGCATCAACGCCTGCTGGTGGAACTACATACTGAAAACAAACGGTTTGAGGAAATGGACCAGTAACTGTATAACACCATCCGTTAGCATTGGCTGTACTGAAATTTACAGGATGAGTTGGAGAAGTAAAAAAAGTTCCTATTGTATTAGGACAATTAAAAGATGTAGTACCACAATCATAAGGGCAATTAGTTGCATTTTCTCCAGGATTACAAACTCCATCACCACAACATTGTGAGTATAGATTTCCTGAGAAAGAAATAAAAAGACTCAAGATAAAAACATTAAAATATTTCATAACTTACAGTTTTAATTAATTATTAATTTTTCAGTAAACATTTCTCCACTTTTCATTTCTACTTGCAACACATAAATTCCTTTAGAAAAAGAACTTACATCAATATTAGTTTGCTTAACTAACTCTGTTGTTTTACTCATAATGACTTGTTGGAGATAATTAATAATGGACACCGTTTTAATAGATGTTACTGCATTTATTGAAACGATATTATTAGCTGGATTGGGAAAAATAGCTGCAGTTTGAGTTTCATCGCATGTTACTGCAATTATCTCTGAATAAGTAAATGTTCCATCAAAATCAGTTTGTTTTAATCTATAATAGCTTATTTTTTCTTTATTTTCGGATAAAAACTTATATTCATAATTAATAACTTCATTGCTATTTCCTGCTCCTGGAATAAAAGCTACTGGTTCAAAAAATATCCCATCATTGCTTTTCTCAATTGTAAAATAGTCGTTATTAATTTCTGAAGCAGTTGACCATTTTAAATAATTTTTACCATTAAAACAATGTCCATTAAATGATAATAAACTAATTGGAAGCGTTGTTTGACAAGAACTTGCTCCACAAAAAGCGGTTGGACAAATAGTAATTGGCTCACAAATTGTTGCAGTATTAATACTAAAACAAATAGTTAAAATATCTCCAGAAACTGCTCCTCCGCAATAACCTACAAATGCAGAATTACCAATAAGATTACAATTGGCATCATAGGTAGCTGTTCCTGTAAAAGTTGCATTGCTTGAACTTGTTCCACTGCAACCACCTCCATAATTTCCTGTATTTATTGAACTTGTACTGCCACAAGCATTTAAGTGCAAGGAAAACAACACCGTATCCGAAAATGGCACCTGATATTCAAAACATAAGGTTGAAGCATATGGTGGTGTAAAGGTAAAACAATGTCCGTTACTTTGTGCTGTAGCAAAATTAGTGGGCCATGATACTATATTATTGAAGCTACCAACAACATTTAATGACGGACAGTTTTGAGTATAACCATTACTTAAAAACAAGCTAATAGTTATAATAAATAAAAATGGATATAAGTAAATTCGTGTCATAGTAATTAAGTATTAATTAAATCTTGCTTTAGATTTTCCTGTTCCAAAAGGACTCGGATTTACAAATGTTAATGTAATTTCAAATCCTCCTACACCACCACTTGCTACAGCTAAATCAGAAATATTAGCATCATAACTCACACTTAATTTCCAATGAGAAATTTCGTAGGCTATTGATGGTATTAAGGCATCTCCCCATCTAGAATGAATTCCAAAAGCTATAGCAGATTCTTTAAAAATTCCGGTATATTTTGAATCCTCTCTTAATCTATGTCTTAATAATGCTCCAAATAAAAGTTCAGAATTTGGCCCTTGCTTATTAAATACCAGTATTGGTATTATAGATAATGAACTGTTAGGAATTCCAACATTAGAAGATGTATGAAAAGTTATTTTATCATGTAATTTATCAGAAAAGTTGCCAAAAGCTACATCAGGTTTTGTTAAATGGTTATATGCTAACCCCATTTTAATAGAAAAGGCATCATTTGAAGTTATTGTTTTTTGAGCATCCGAATAAACCCAAGCTACTCCAACATTAACATCAGCTATTCCAAATGGTTTATTAAAATCTCTAAACTCATGACTAGGAGCTGTTGGTACGTGAGAGTTACCATCAAATTGATTATCCCAAACCATATTAGATTGGTTAATACTTCGTTGGTCAAAACCACCATGTATACCTGCTGTTAAATGCTGTTTATCATGTATTTTCACAATGCCACTAACAGAAATTCCTGCACTTGTTATCCCCATTTCCGTATCTCCAGCAACATCTTTATAAACATTAAAACCTACTCCAAGCAAAAAGTTTTTTCTACTTTTTTCAAACAGTCGAGTATCAAATGATGCTCCATAAGTTTTGTAAGGAGATGTAACACTCGCCCACTGATTTCTATAAGCTAACATCACACGCTGGTCTCCTCCAAAAACACCTGTTAATGCTGGATTTATTATTAATGGAGTATTAAAATATTGTGAAAAATGGATGTCCTGAGATTTTCCTTTTTCAACAAACATTAAAATAACAAATATGATTATGGCCGCTTTTTTCATATACATTAGTTTAGTTAATTAATATAATTTATCTTACTAGAGTGATGTTTCCTTGTTTTTGCACTTTATCTCCATTGTATAATTCTAAATTGATATAGTAAACAAAAACTCCTGTATTCATTTCTTGTCCGTTAAATGTTCCATCCCATCCGGTGTTAACATCATCACTTTCAAAAACTTTTTGTCCCCATCTGTTAAATATATTGATGCTTATGGATTTAAACCCTTGTCCTCTCACATAAAACACATCGTTTTCATTATCTCCATTTGGTGAGAAAATATTAGGGACAAAAAACACGAAGGTATCATCCATAAAGATGGTTATCTCATCACTTGAAGAACATCCGTTAGCATCTGTTACTGTTAGATAAAAGTTAGTTTCTCCTGTAATTGTTACTGATGGATTGGCACAATTAGAGCAACTTAATCCAGTTGCTGGATTCCATGTGTAAGCTA
>PHDR01000259.1 GCA_002841035.1 Bacteroidetes bacterium HGW-Bacteroidetes-12
AAAAAATACCTTTCCCTAACCAATTCTTCTCAACTAATGAAAACGTTAGCTGAAGACGGTGTAAGAGATTGCGAATTTGCTATTGAAGCACTAAAAAATCCAGTTCCTTTTAATCCTATAAATTTAGGGAAAGGTGTAAATTCTGAATTACCCGAATATTACCCAGCACTTTCGGTAGATGGAAAAACATTATTATACACAAGAAGATTGAACGATAAATCTACTTCAACAGGGTTTAATGAAGATTTTTATGTAAGTTATTTTGATGGAAACAATTGGAAACCAAGTGTGAATTTAACAGGTGTAAACAGTCCAAACAACGAAGGTGCACCTACCCTTTCGGCAAACGGACAATTTTTAATTTTCACCATTTGTGCCGACCCTTATGAAGGCTATGGAGCAAACAAAAAAGGCTTTGGAAGTTGCGATTTATTCTACTCCTTTAAATCGGGTAACAATTGGTCTTTCCCTCGAAATTTAGGAGAACCCGTAAATTCAAGAAATTGGGAAACGCAACCTTCTTTTTCTGCCGATGGAAAAACATTGTATTTTATTAGAGGAGTTGGCAGAGGACAACAACGGCAACAAGATATTTATATGTCGGAATTAAGTGCTGATGGCGAATGGTCGAAACCAATTCCTTTAAGCGATGTTATCAACACAAAATCTTCCGAAGAGTCTGTGTTTATTCATCCCGATGGAAAAACCCTTTATTTTTCATCAGACGGACATCCAGGAATGGGCGGATTGGATATTTTTATGAGTAAAAAAGACGAAAATGGCAACTGGTCAACGCCTCTAAATTTAGGCTATCCTATTAATACACATAATGATGAAAACAGTTTGCTCGTTACTGCCGATGGAAAAATAGCCTATTTTGCTTCCGACAGAGAAGGAGGCTTTGGCGATTTAGATATTTATGGTTTTGAACTCCCTTTTCAATTCCAACCAGAAAAAGTAACTTATCTAAAAGGAATTGTATATGATGCAACAAGCAACCAAAAACTTTCAGCAAAGTTTGAATTAATTGATTTAGAAACAGGAAATGTTGTGGTAACTTCATTTTCTGACGAAAAAACAGGCGAATATTTAGTTTGTTTGCCTTCCAATCACGATTACGCATTAAATGTTGCAAAAAATGATTATTTATTTTATTCAGAGAACTTCACACTTAAGCAAACAGAAAACCTAGAACCTTTTCAAAAAGATGTTCCGTTAGATAAAATTGAAGTTGGTAAATCGGTGGTGCTTAAAAATATCTTTTTTGAAACCGCCAAATTCGATTTAAAACCAACATCAAAAGCAGAGTTGAACAAACTTATCGCTTTTTTAAAAACCAATCCTAAGCTTACTATCGAAATTGGCGGACACACCGATAATGTTGGTAAACCAAAAGACAATCAGCTTTTATCAGAAAACAGAGCAAAATCGGTTAAAGATTATCTGGTAGAAAATGGAATTGAAGCCAATAGATTAACAACCAAAGGTTATGGCGATACAAATCCTATTGCAAGTAACGAAACCGAAACTGGTAGAGCTGAAAACAGAAGAACGGAGTTTAAAGTGGTTAGTAATTAGAGTCTGCCCATAGAATCGGATAATTCAATAAAAAAACTTGCCACAGATTCACAGATTAAAATAAGAGTAAAAAGTTTAAATAATTTCAATTGAAAGTCTATAAAGCAATACAATATGAGTACGTTTTTAGATTTCCCCTATTAATTATTTTATTTTTGGCGAACTTCCATTTGCTTGCCCAACAAGATAGTATTCATAAAAACCGACTTAAAACAGTAATTGTAGCAGAAACCGTTGGCTACACAGCAACGATGACAGGGTTGTATGCCTTGTGGTATAAAGATGTTCCCAGTTCTTCTTTTCACACTTTTAACGATAATAAGGAATGGCTGCAAATGGATAAAATTGGGCATGGAGTAACGGCTTATTATTTAGGTTTTGCTGGCTATGAAGCATTAAAATGGAGTGGTGTAAGCGAAAAAAAATCGGTTTGGTATGGCGGAACATTGGGCTTGTTTTTTTTAACTTCCGTAGAAATTTTTGATGGTTACTCCTCAGCGTGGGGTTTTTCGTGGGGCGATGTTGCTGTAAACACAGCAGGTTCTGGTTTATTTATTGCTCAGCAATTGGCTTGGAAAGAACAGCGGATTTTATTAAAATATTCGTTTCATAGAAGTCCGTATTGGGAAAAAAGACCCAATTTGCTTGGCGAAAACTTAGTGCAAAATTTAATTAAAGATTACAATGGGCAAACGTATTGGATGAGTGCCAATATAGCTTCTTTTTTGAGCGAAGACACTAAATTTCCAAAATGGTTAAACTTAGCTGTTGGCTATGGAGCAAAAGGAATGTTGGGAGCATTTAATAATGATTTATTTCCTAATGTAAAAAGAGAGCGGCAATATTATCTTTCGTTAGATGTTGATTTAACTCGAATAAAAAGCAAAAGTAAAGTAGCAAATACTGTTCTCGGAGCTTTTGGCTTTTTAAAATTTCCATTGCCAACGGTGGAGTTCAATAGTGGAGGAAAAACTAATTTCTATTGGGCGTATTTTTAAAAGCTACAATTTAAACTTGTTTTCCAACTTAAAAAGCTGTTCTATGGTTTCGTTCTCCCTAAAAAAAGTTGGAGCGTTAATTTCAATTTTTCCTTGATTAAGCAGCCAAATTTCATCAGAATAATGCATAGCTAATTGCAATTGATGCGAAGAAATAAGAATGGTTTTTTGTTTTTCTTTTACCAAACGATGCAATAGCTCAAAAATTTCTATTTGATTTACCATGTCTAAATGAGAAGTAGGTTCATCGAGAACAATGATAGGTGTGTTTTGAGCAATTGCTCTGGCAATGGCAATCTTTTGTTTTTCGCCATCGCTTAAATTAGCAAAATTACGCAGAGCAAAATCAGTTAGCCCACAAAGAGCTATGGCTTCATCAATAATTACATTGTCTTTTTTTGAGTTTATTGCTAGCCAGTTTGAATAAGGATACCTACCAAAACCGACAAATTCCCTCACAGTTATATTACCAATTTGAGGAGGGTGCGTTAAAACAATGCTAAACATGGTTGCTCTTTCTTTAGCAGAAAGTGATGTTATTTTTCTGTTGAAAAAAGATATATTTCCAGAAATAGAAGGGATTAATCCAGTAATTGTTTTTAGTAAGGTTGACTTTCCTTCACCATTTCTTCCTATTAGGCTAATCAAACAATGAGATGACACATTAATAGAGAAATCAGTAATGATGGATTTTTTATCGTATCCTACATTAAGTGTTGCTATGTTAAAAATTTCATTCAATTGAGTTCAGATATACGTTTATTCTTAAAAATTATCCAAAAAATAAAAGGAATACCAATGAGTGAAGTAATTGCATTTATTGGAATTACTTTTTCGCTACCAGGTAGTTGCGAAATAATATCGGAAACCAACAACATATTAATCCCAATCAAAATAGATAAAGGAATAATTATGATGTGATTAGACGATTTGCTAATTAACCTTGCTAAGTGAGGAACAACAATGCCAACAAAACCAATGGGTCCACAATAGGCTGTGATGCTCCCAGCTAAAATAGCGGTAAGAATTATTATGGTAAATTGTGTTTTTTTGATGTTTATACCTAATGATTGAGCATAGTCTTCTCCTAATAAATAGGCATTTAGTTTTTTTGAAATAAGAAAAGAAAAAATTAAGCCAAGCAGCACAACTGGAAAAAGTATTTTTAGTTGAGCCATGGAAACATTACTTAAATCACCCATCATCCACATTACAAAAGATTTAAGTGAATTATCATAACTAAAATATTGAATAATACTTATCAACGCACTTGCCACACTACCTATCATAATGCCTAAAATCAAAACAGTCATAATGTCTTTTAATCGAATAATAGAAACTAATAAGATGAATAAAACACACGAAGATCCAATAATTGAGCTTATAATAATTCCATAGTTTCCTATCCATGTTAAATGTGTGAGAGAAATCCCTAAAAACCCTAATCCCATGATGAAAATAGCAACACCTAAACCCGCACCAGAACTAATACCTAAAATATAAGGCCCTGCTAAAGGATTTCTAAAAAGCGTTTGCATTTGTAAACCACTAATAGAAAGTGCTGCACCACAAAGAATTGCAGTAAGGGCTCTAGGTAAACGAGATTCTAACACAATAATATTCCAACTTAATTTTTCGGATGATGAAGTAAATAAAATGTCCATTACATTGGAAAAAGGAATGCGAACAGAGCCT
>PHDR01000260.1 GCA_002841035.1 Bacteroidetes bacterium HGW-Bacteroidetes-12
TTTTGCAATTCTATTTTTTACAGGAATTAGTTCACTTTTTCTTTCAGATTGTTTCAGTTCTTCAGCAAAAAACATCATAAGTTGATAGGTAAACTCAACATTTGCTTTTGCTACTGCATTAAAAATAGTTAGTGGAATAAAAATAACTGTTGTTTTTTGATACGTTTTAGCAGAAACAGGATAAATCCAATCACCACCAAATCCTCTATGTCCAATTATATGTCCATCAGCCGCTAATCTAATTATCGTTTCTTTTTTATCAGGGTTGGTGGAGTAAACTTTTGCTTTTCCCTCAGAAATAATATACAATCCTTGCACTTTTTCGCCTTCTCTAAATATTATTTCATCTTCATTAAAAAGTAAGGTTTGCTGGTGAAAACTAACAAATTCTTGCCATTCTTTAGTACAATATTTTTTTAAAAATGATTCCATTCTATTCATTATTTTACATCAAAAGTAAATTTAAATCGATACGTAAAAAATGATTTTTAGCATTAAAAACATAATTATTAATTTGAAGTAATATATACTCAACGCAACGAAAAACCTATTACCAAAACATCATCAAACCTATTTTCTTCTCCTCTCCATTCGTTATAAAATTCCCATAACTTATCTTTTTGCTCGTTAAACGGTAAGGGTAAAAATTCTAACAATTTTCCATAAAATATTTTTGCTGTAATTTTAGTGCCTTTATCGCTTGCCATCTGATCGGCATAACCATCTGTAAAAATATAAAACTGAGATACGCCCTTAATATTAATCTGCTTACTGCTAAATTTATTTTTAGGCACTATTATTTCTTTCTTTTTCAACACGCCACCAATGCCCATTCTATCTGCCTTTATTACTTCTACTTGGTTGTTTTTAATGTAAACCAATGGGTTTCTGGCACCAGAAAATTCTAAAATATTATCGTCTAAATCTATTCTACACAATGCCATATCCATACCATCTTGATTATTAACTGTTTCTTGTTTTAGCATTTTCACTATAGAAGCACTCAATTCATCTAATATTTCGCCTGTATTAGAAATGCCTTTTGCAACAATTTCATTGAGTTGGTTTATACCTATCATCGACATAAAAGCACCAGGGACGCCATGTCCAGTACAATCTACTGCTGCAATAAAAAACGAATTTTCTTTATTCGGATTTTTATATATCCAGTAAAAATCGCCACTCACAATGTCTTTAGGTTTGTTCAACACAAAACTATTTGGAAGTAATTTTTTAAAAATATCGTCTTGTGGCATAGCAGCATCTTGAATTCGTTTTGCATAATTAATGCTCGATGTAATGTGTTCGTTTTGTATGCTAATTATTTCGTGATCTCTCTTTTTGATGCGATAATTGTAAAAAATTAATCCTGCTATAATTAAAAGAAGAACAACCCCAACAATAAGCATGCTTCTCATTTGTTGTGCCGATTTTAGTAACGCTTGTTGATGTTTAAGTCTTAGTGCCTTGTGCTTGTCTTCGAGGGTTGCTCTTTCTATGCTAGAGCGTTGCTGGTCTGATATTTTTTTTATTCGGGTAACCGATTTTGAAGTTTCGTCAATTACCTTATCCTTTTGAACCAATTCCCCTTCTTTTTCGTTGAGTTTATTGATAATTATTTTTGTCTTTTTTTGAAGTTTTTGTAATGATTTTTGCTTTTGTTCAAGCTCAAGTTTTAATTCAGCACTTAGGTCTTCTTTGTTAAATGAATTTAATAAACTTGTGTATTCGTTGGCTTTAAGGTTGTCGCCTAATGCTTCATAGTTTATTGCCAATTGTTCATAAATAGTAATTAACGCTTCCTGATAATCATTTTTGTAAGCAATGGGTTTTGCTTCTAATAAATAATTTATTGATTTATCATGTTTTTTTAACCCTGCAAAGGCATTCGCTAATTTAATTTGAAGATTAACAACAAGCTGGCTGTCGTCAGAGTTTTTTAGCTTTTTTTCGGCTTTTTGGTAGCTTTTAATTGCCGAAGAATAATCAGAAACAGAACGAAAGGTATCGCCAGAAGCTATATATAGAGCTACTTGTTCATCACTGTTTTTAGTTTTTTTTGCTTTGTCAAACAAATCATTTCCTGTTTGTGCATCGGCAACGAATGTCAAAAATAAATGTAAAAAAATAAATATTATCTTCATGGTTTATTCTATTTAAGTTACATTAAAAACGATTTATATAGTGCAACGCAAACAAAATAGAAATGTTACTGCTCCAAATAACATTTAGTAGGCATTTTATTAACATTTTTTAAACTAAACACGCAACCATTACTCCATTATTCTATCTTTTTTCCATGTTCCCAAACACCAACTTCAACTGAGCCGTCTTTTTTAAAAATTTTTCCTTTCCCATGAAACTTATCGTCTTCATATTTCCCAAAATATTTATCACCATTGGCAAATAGGTAAGTGCCTTTTGTCATTTCATCATTTTTAAATTTACCCATATAGGTATTTCCATTTTTCCATTTCATGGTGCCTTTTCCGTGTCGCATATTGGTTTTCCATTTTCCAGAATAAGAGCTACTATCTGCCCAAATCATTATGCCTTTTCCTTCAATACGTCCTTCCAAAATTTCTCCATCATAATAAACACCAGGTTGTATTTGCACTTTATGCCAACCATCGGGCAAGGTTACCGGTGCAACTATTTGAGAATAGGAAAGTTGGTAAATAAATAAAAATGAAAAGATTACTAATACTATTTTGGTCATTGTATTTTGATTTTTCACAAGATTACTAAAATTAACAGAATACTATTGTTGGTAAATTGACAGATATACTGAAACTTTGCAGATTTTTGGGAGAAAATACACTTATTAACTATTAATTAGACGATAGAATAAAGATAATAAGACATAAGATATTTATCTAGATACGAGCATATTAATTCGTTTCAATTTGTCGATATATTCCCGTCTGGTTATAGGTTCAGTTATATTCCATTTACAAGAATCCTCGAAAGTTATTAAACTTTCGGGATTCGCAACCAAAACCCGAAAAGCTATTTTGTTTCGATATGCAACGTGTTGTTATATAATATTTTATATTTGTTTAATTTTTTATATTAGAATCAAGTAATAAAAAATGAAACTTTTTGTAAACAAAGGTAGTAAAAGGAAGTCTGTTTAAAAAAAACACCATTTATGAAAAAAATCTATCTTTTTTTGTCGTTATCTTTCCTTTTATCATTTTTCTCCTATTCACAAACAAGTAACGAATTTTGGTTTGCACCACCAGAGGTAACATCTGGTCATGGAGCATTAGCAACTCAAGGACTTCGTTTGGTATTTGCAACAGGAGCAACTCCAGCAACCGTAACAATAGACCAACCAGCTAACCTAGCTTTTAATGGAGGAACACCAATAGTGATAAATATCCCTGCAAATTCAGGACATATTGAGGATATGACTCCACATCGAGCAGATTTGGAAACAATGCCTCAGGATGTAGTTTTAAACACAGGATTACATATATCTTCAACAGCAAACATAACTTGCTATTATGAAGTTACAACACCCAATAACCCTGATATATGGGCGTTAAAAGGGCAGAATGGTTTAGGAACCGAATTTTATACTCCATTTCAAACCAGTTGGGCTAACGGTGCATATACACCAGCAGCCTATACTTCTTTTGATATTGTTGCCACAGTTGATAACACAACTGTAATTATTTACCCTCGAGTTCCTTTAGACGGAGGGCATCCTGCGTTAACTTCTTATTCTGTTGTTTTAAATAGAGGTCAAACTTATTCTGGAGCTGTAACTGGAGGTGTTGGTATTAATAATCCTGCTGGAACCGCTATTGTTTCTAATCAACCCATTGCTGTTTCAATAAAAGATGACTCTGTAAACCCCGCACCAGCTGGATGCCGGGATATTAATGGAGATCAAATAGTTCCAGTAGATATTGTGGGTAATGATTATATAATAACGCAGGGAGGATTAACTGTTCCTGAATATGCCTACATCGTATCAACTAAAAACAATAATATAATCACAGTGGCAGGTGTTCCTGTTGCTAACCTATTTGTTGGAGAAACCTTTAGAGTTGCGATAACCAATCCATCTACATTTATACAGTGTTCAGAACCTGCCTATGTTTATCATGTTTCTGGTTTTGGTTGTGAATCGGGAGGTGCGTTATTGCCTCCTTTAAATTGTGCAGGGTCATCTCAAGTAAACGTAGTTCGGTCAACAATTGAATTTTTTGGTTTAAATATAGTTGTT
>PHDR01000261.1 GCA_002841035.1 Bacteroidetes bacterium HGW-Bacteroidetes-12
ATGTGTGCCGCACTGTTATGTGTATACTTGATGCTACACATTTTGTATTTTCCATGTTCCTTTTTTTATTTCATTTTCTTGTTTTGTTACTATAAATCCGTAGTTGCCTACGCTATTGCCCTTGCTTCAAACGGACAGTGGGAGGGCAATATGGTTGGTTTTTTATATACTAAAAATATACTGAAGTTGAATTTAGAGACTTATCAGGTAAATTAATTTTCTCTAAAAATATAGTGAACAGCTCTTACGAAAAAATAAATACCACTAATAGGAAAGAAGCTCTGTATTTAGTAACATTACTAAATAGTAACGAAAAACAAGAGGTAAAAAAAGCGGCTAACTTAAGATAGCCACTTTTTTTTTTAAAATTCTCGTGTTTTTATTATTTAAAATTTTATCACTCGTTGAACTAAAATATCTTGTTCAGAAATAATTTTAACAAAATAGACTCCACTTTTCTCAGGCATCATAATACTTATTACCGATGAGTTTATAGATTGTTTTACTAATACCATTTGACCTAATTCATTATATATTTCTATGCTATTAATCAAGCTTTTTTGAGTATTAATAGTTATATTTTCATTTGTAGGGTTCGGGAAAAGTGATGTTAACAGAAAAGAGTTCTCAGGAATACCAACCACATTTACATTTGTACATGATGAGGTATCAATACATCCGTTTTGAGTTACTTCAACAGCATAATCACCTAAAATTGTTGCTGTAAAAGTTTGTGTTGTTGTTCCTGTGTAATTCATTCCATTACAATCAATCCAATTATAACTTGCCCCTGTAGCATTTGCTGTGATATCATTTCCATTTTGAGAAACTGATACATCAACATTTATTACATTTAAGTTTTGTGTAACAACACTATCACAACCGTTTGCTGCTGCTCCAGTTAAGGTTGAAACGTGGTTTTCATTTACTGTTATATTGGTTGATACAACTCCATCAGCATAAGTAAAATCAGAAGCAAAGCAAACATTCTCATTAACATTTGCTGTTGCTGGGTTACAAGAGTTTTCTCCTGTTAGGATTAAGTTATCAACCAACCAAGTATCTGAAGCAGAACTTGAACGTCCTGTTATTCTTAATTGAACTTGCGTAATAGAACCTGGAAAAGCAATTTCACAAGTACTATAACCTTCTGTGGTTTGCAGCCCTGAATTTGCTGGTTGAAACATGGTTTCAGAAGCTGGTAAATAATTTACTTTTGCAANCTCTAATTCTTAGTCGACTTACAAAAGTATTTCCTCCATCAATACTATACTCAACCAAAACATAATCTAAATGATCTGGTCCTCCTGTACTTCCATTAAGGTTCATTGCTGCCAATCTAAAGTTTACACGTACACTATCATAGCCTGAGGGTACAGTAATATTATCAAAATCCAAAACAAGACCACCTGAACTCGTGGTAGATTCCCATGCTCTTGAACTATTAATGCCTATTGGGCTATTAGGTGGTGCAGCTGTTGCTAAACTTGTACCGCTATTATAAACAACTGGTCCAGTAAAGTTCCACGTAGGTGTTGATGGTGTTAATTCAAAGTCTTGAATAGCTAATGTGTCTATGTTTAACTGTGCTTTTGAAATGGGACTAACTCCAATTAAGATAAGAGCTAAAAATAAATTGTAATTTTTTTTCATAGGTGTTAATTTAAAGTTTATTGCGATATTTGTTAAGTTTCACAAGGTTTTTTTTCATCAACTTGATTACATTTAAGTTTCAAAGCTAGTATTTTATTTTTAAACTAAATCGATTTATATACAAAATTATTTATCCAATTATTTCTAAGTAATCTTAGCTATTTACAAAATAATTCCTACTTTTGCAACCCTTTAAAAAACGACTGTTTTTCAGCACACAGTTAAACTAACTCTCTCTCGTTTATGCTGATTTAAGATGAGATACAAAATAAAAAAAAATGACTGACAAAGAAAAGTCTGCCGAAGAAGGCAAAGAAGAAAAAAAAGTAGTTGCTAAAAAAACTACAAAAAAGACAACTGAAGAAGCTCCTAAAGCAAAAACAGAAGAAAAAGTTGATGTTGTTGCTGAAGTTGAAAAAGAAGCAGTAGTTGAAGCTTCTAAAACAGTGTCCGCCTCAGGTGCGAAGGAAACTGCAAAAGAAAAATACAAACCAGTTGCAAAAGTAAGAACAGAAGTTAAACCTCTTGCTGATTTTGATTGGGATAGAATTGGTAAATACGAAGAAACGTACACTCCAGCAGAAAAAGCTTCTATGCAAGAAGTATATGATGAAACACTTAAATCAATTGCAAACGAAGAAATTTTAGAAGGTGTTATTGTTGCTAAAACAAACAGAGATGTAGTTGTTAATATAGGTTTCAAATCTGAAGCAGTAATTTCAATTTCTGAATTTAGATATGACCCAGATTTAAAAGAAGGCGATAAAGTAGAAGTTTTTGTTGTAAATCAAGAAGATAAAAACGGACAATTAATTCTATCACACAGCAGAGCAAGAGCATTAAAAGCTTGGGATAGAGTAAATGAAGTATTAGAATCACAAGAAATTGTTAAAGGATATGTAAAATGCAGAACCAAAGGAGGACTTATTGTTGATGTATTTGGTATCGAAGCATTTTTGCCAGGTTCACAAATTGATGTTAAACCAGTTAGAGATTACGATATCTATGTTGATAAAGTAATGGAATTCAAAGTGGTGAAAATCAACAAAGAATTTAAAAACATCGTTGTATCGCACAAAGCGTTAATTGAAGCTGAATTAGAACAACAAAAAGTTCAAATCATCTCTAAATTAGAAAAAGGACAAGTATTAGAAGGTGTTGTTAAAAACATTACTTCTTATGGTGTTTTTGTTGATTTAGGTGGTGTTGATGGATTAATACATATTACTGACCTATCTTGGGGAAGAATTAATCATCCAGAAGAAATTTTAGAATTAGATCAAAAAATCAATGTAGTTATCTTAGATTTTGATGATGATAAAAAACGAATTGCATTAGGTGTTAAACAATTACACGAACATCCATGGGATAAACTAGATGCTAAATTAGCTGTTGGTGATACTGTGAAAGGTAAAGTTGTTGTTGTTGCTGATTACGGTGCTTTCATAGAAGTAATTCCAGGTGTTGAAGGTTTAGTTCATGTTTCTGAAATTACTTGGAGCAATCATTTAAAACCAGCACAAGAATTTTTTAAAGTTGGTCAAGAAATTGAAGCTCAAGTATTAACTCTTGACAGAGAAGAAAGAAAAATGTCGTTAGGTGTTAAACAACTATCTTCAGACCCATGGGAAAATATTGAATCTAAATATAGTGTTGAATCTAAACACAAAGGAAAGGTTTCTAACATTTCTGATTTTGGTGTTTTTGTTGAGTTAGAATCGGGTGTTGATGGATTAATCCACATCTCTGATTTATCATGGTCTAAAAAAATAAATCACCCATCGGAAATCACTAAATTAGGTGATGAAATTGAGGTTGTGATTTTAGAAATTGACAGAGATAACAGAAGATTAAGCTTAGGACACAAACAATTAGAAGAAAATCCTTGGGATGTTTTCGAAACCGTTTTTGAATTAGATTCAACACACGAAGGAACTGTAACGGAAATTACTCCAAAAGGATTGTATATTGTTTCATTACAATATGGTGTTGAGGGTATTGTTACTAAGAAAAATGCAGAAAAAGAAGACGGTTCTTTCTTAGCTTTAGATGAAAAAGCTTCCTTTAAAATTGTAGAATTTAACAAAGGTGCTAAGAAAATTGTTTTATCTCACACGCAATTATTTAAAGAAAGTGAAGATGAAGCAAAACCATCTGCTAAAACTGCTTCAAAAGCAAAAGCCAAACCAACTTCAAATGCAAGTGCAGTGAAGAAAGTGAACGATAACATCGAAAAATCTACACTTGGTGATTTAGATGCTTTATCTAAACTAAAGGCTAATTTAGAAAAAGAAGAAAGAAAATAATTTTCTTTTTGGTATAAATTTAAAAGCCCCGAAAATAAATTTTCGGGGCTTTTTTTATGAAATTTTCTATTCAGTAATTTTATTATCTTTGTTGTTTGGCTCAATGAATTTTAAAAAAATAATGCTCTAACCAAATTTTGACACGCTACTCAAGGTATATAAAATTCTTAAACATTTTTGGAGATGTAACTCTTTTGAATATTGCATACATTGTTGCTTTCTACATCAAGTTTGGTGAATTCCACCCTCCATTTTTATCCATGTTATTTTATATAAATGTAATATGGGTTCTTGTTACTTCTATAATTAAACCATACAAATTAAAACGAACAACAAAGTTCCACCAAGTACTTAGGGTAACTTATACCGTTTTGTTTTTCCATATATTGTTAGTGTTTGCCTTTTACGTATTTGAACAATCCAACCGATATTCTAGGGAATTATTGGTGTTGATGTACAGTATTTTAGCCGTTTCTTTGTTTGTATGGAAAATAGCTTTTGTATTGCTGTTGCGTTGGTTTAGAAAAAAAGGATTTAACTACCGAAACATTATTATTGTTGCTAATGAAGACAATCCAATTCAACTAAAAGCCTATATCGACAACCATCCTGAGTTAGGATTTCGTGTGCTAAAAATTTACGAACCAAAGCACTATGAAACATTGCAATTACATAGCGAAATAAAAAAATTTAGTACTGAAAACACCATTCATGAAATTTTCTACACCATGTCATCTATCGATCATCACACGCTAGTTGATTTAATGAATTTTGCTGAAGAAAATTTTATTAAAATGCGTTTGATTGCCGATTTCAGAAGTATTTTATTTAGAACACTCGAACTCGAACATTTTGATTTAATACCCATTTTAAGTGTTGTTTCCACTCCTCTAGATAATGCACAAAATCAAATTATTAAAAGAATATTTGATATTGTATTTTCTTTATTGGTAATTGTTTTATTACTAAGTTGGTTAATTCCAATTTTAGCAATCGTTATAAAAATTAACTCAAAAGGACCTGTATTTTTTAAGCAAAAAAGAACGGGTAGAGGAAATAAAACATTTGTGTGTTACAAACTTCGTTCAATGGTAGTTAATGAGGTTTCGGATGTTAAACAAGCAACCAAACAAGATAACAGAATAACTTCTGTTGGTCGGTTTTTAAGAAACACGAGTTTAGATGAATTGCCTCAATTTTTCAACGTGCTAATTGGAAGTATGTCGGTTGTAGGTCCTCGTCCACACATGCTAAAACATACTGAAGAGTTTTCTAATGAATTAGAAACCTTTATGTTTCGACACAAAATTAAACCCGGTATTACTGGACTTGCTCAAACAAAAGGGTATAGAGGCGAAACAGATGATTTTGATAAATTAAAAAACCGAGTTAAAATGGACTTTTTTTACATAAAAAACTGGTCTTTTCTATTCGATTTGGCTATTATTATTAATACCATGCTAGATATTTTTAGAAATTCAGATGAAGATGTGTAAAT
>PHDR01000262.1 GCA_002841035.1 Bacteroidetes bacterium HGW-Bacteroidetes-12
TCCTTTCGTAATGATTTAGATTATCTTTTAAAACACTTTGAGCCAATTTCCTTAAAAGAACTTATCGAAATAAAAAAAAACAACCTTCCTCTTCGAAAAAATTGTTTCCACCTTACTTTTGATGATGGTTTGAGTGAATTTTATCATGTTGTTGCTCCCATTTTGCTTGAAAAAAAAATTCCCGCTACGGTTTTTCTAAATAGTAACTTTATTGATAATAAAGCGTTGTTTTTTAGATACAAAGCAAGCATTCTAGCTGATGAATTAGCTGCTGATAATGTATTGGATTTTTCTTACCATCAAGAAAATGAATTGGATGAATTAGCAAAAATTTTTGATATTCGTTGGGAAGATTATTTAACCTCTCACCAACCTTATTTAACAAGTGTTCAAATTCAAGAGTTAATTAATCAAGGATTTACTTTTGGTGCCCATAGCAAAAACCACCCTTTGTATAGTGAGCTGACTTTGGAAGAACAACTAGAGCAAACTTTATCGAGTTTAGAGGTGATTTCCGCTCAATTTAAACTTGATTACAACGTGTTTTCTTTTCCATTTACTGACGATAAAGTGAAAAAATCCTTTTTTGATGCGATAACAAATAAAATAGATTTAACCTTTGGAAGTGCTGGTTTAAAAGAAGATAGTGTTAAAACGAATCTTCAACGTATCCCTATGGAAACAAAATTTGATGCTGAAGTTCATATCAAATCCCAATTTGTTGCTTATTTAATTAAGAGATTGATTGGAAAGTGGATAATAAAACGAAGTTGATTGACGATTTACGATTGGTTATTTAAGATTTACTGACCTTTCTTCTTTCACAAAATCCCTCAAATATTCATATCTAGGAGTTAAATCACCGTTTTCACATATTGTTGCTCGCTTAATTACATCTTCTTTATCATCATCTATTAAATGAGGTAAGACCTTATCAATAAACTCTCTTCCAAATTCTGAAGAAGCATCTTTTGGTAATTCACAAGGTAAATTATCAACAGCCATTACAGTTATTGCATCCTTATCATCAAAAGCCACTTCTTTTTCAGTGATAGGATTATAACCATACAAAGGTTCTTTAATGGTTGAAGGGCGAAGTGTAGATGCAATTGGAGCGTTGATATCACAACTAATATCTCCTATAATTTTTATTTTAAAGTTGGGTAATTTGGCATCATTTCTTGAAAAAATAAAAGGGGCTTTGTTGTCCCAAAAATGACCTGTTATATACATATCGGCTACCTGAGCAAATGGCAAAAAGTTAGATTCAAATTCTTGAGGTCGTTCATAAAAATCTTTCTTAGAAAAAGGTTTTCCATCTTTACGTTTGTTGTAATCAAGAACAGATAATTGCGCAAAAACGGGTTCATCAAAATTATTCTTCAAAAAATCGTTTGCACTTACAGATTGTATATTTAACTTAGTTAAGATTTCAATAATCCCACTTGATACTCTGCCATCACCCGTAATCACAAGTTTAAAATTTGTTGGCAATGCAATTTTAGAAAGTTCTTGTTCCATTTCATTTCTATCAGCACATAAATAGGCTCGTTTAAGTTCAAACAACTTTGTTCGTTTTCCAAACGCATAAAATGTATTGTAACAACCAACTATTCCAGCATATTTTCCGAAACCTATTAATCTAGTTCCCAAAGCATTAGTAAGCACTTCATAATCAACCATACGAATTTTTTTATTAATCATTTCAACTAATAAATTTCGATTATATACTTGTTTTTTAATTGTATGAGAGAAGTATAAATAGGTTTTATTTGGAATTAAATCGTTAATAGGAACTTCTTTCACGCCCATAAGCACATCGCAATCATTCAAATCATCAACCACCTCAACGCCTAAATTGGTAAATTCTTCATCTTTAAATCTTCTCACATTACTTGATTGAACGACCAATGAAATGGCTGGAAAATGTTCAATAATTTCTTTACATTGAGAAGGAGACAAAGGAACCCGTTCATCTGGTGGTGTTTTCCCTTCTTTTAAAATTCCAATCTTCATATTATACCATTTTACAAAGGTGCAAATGTAACTAAAATCTACCATAAAATATTAACGAATTAACAACAAGTTGAATCAAAATTGATTAACTTTGTTAAAGTTCTTTGATAACACTTTGGGGTCGTTTTTGGTTTTGACAGCAAGATGAATGGATATGTAAGCATGTCGAGCATTGTGAGTTGGCTCGTAAATATCGGCTCTCGAATCGCTAACTGGCGAAAATAACTATGCAATGGCTGCGTAATCTCGACCAAGTCGGATTATACTTAATACTTACTCTTAGAGGGTAAGCACCATTAATCTCTCAACAGTTCTGTTCATTAATTGTTGTATTCGAGGTTTCAAAATTTTGAACTAGCTAAGTAAAACGCTTCGATTTACTGGTAAAACACAAGAAGCTTAAGTTTGAAATTGGCTGTCTTTAGCCTGTTTTATACCTAACAATTAATTAAAGACTAAACATGAAGAAAGCGTATTGATTCCTTGTTTGGACGAGGGTTCGAATCCCTCCGACTCCACAGATAAAAAACCGATTATTTAATTATAATCGGTTTTTTTTATACTTTTACTATTCCACAATTTAATTATTACTAAATTTATTTAACCATGAAAAAAAGCTACTTTCTAATTTTATCATTATTTTTTACCGTTAATTTAGTTGCACAAATTACAATTAGCGACAGTGATATGCCTTTAGTAAATGATATTTACCACATAAGTACTACTAGTAATTTACAAGGAAACGACCCTGTTTTAACTGGAACTAATTTTCTGTGGGATTATTCTCAACTTCAAGCTATCGCTCAGCGTTCGGATACATTTGTGTCCGTATCTTCTACTCCCTTTGCTTATCAATTTTTCTTTAACAATGTTTTACTTTATCCAAATCACCAAGCAGATTACGCCATTAAAGGACAAAACTTTAATTTTCAGGTAATAAATTTCACTAACTTGTTTGACTTTTATAAAAACGCATCGTCTCAATATGCCAATGTTGGTTTTGGAGCTAATATTAATGGAATTCCATCATCTACAAGAAGAATTCCTGTTGATGTTCAATATGTTTTTCCACTTAACTACAACAACAATAGTATTTCTTATTCTGAATTTTTAGTTACCATTCCAACCATAGGAGATTACGGTCAAACGCAAGAACGAATTGATACGGTTGATGGCTGGGGAAGTGTTATTACTCCTTTTGGAACTTTTAGTTGTTTGAGAGTTAAATCCATCTTAAATATTGTTGATACACTTTACACCTCTCAGTTTGGTATAGGGTTAAGTTTTCCTAGACCGCAACAAATTGAATACAAATGGTTGGCGATTGGTTCGGGTGTACCTGTTTTAAAAATCACTAACACTGCTGGTGTTTCTCAAATTGAATATCAAGATAATTTTTTAGTTGGACTAGCCGAAAACAATCTGAAGGCTATTAATTTTAATATATTTCCTAATCCTGCGAATGAGGTTGTTATAATAGATTTTGAAGCATTAAAATCAACAAGCATACTAATTAATTTAACAGCTATTGATGGAAAAAAAATTGGGCAGTTATATAAAGGAATTACTCAAGTAGGAAATAATAAATTAATTTTATCTTTAACTGATCTAGCTCTTAGTGATGGAATCTATTTTATAGATGTGCTTATGGACAACCGTATCATTCAAAAAGAGAAAATAATAGTTAAAAAATAATGAACTATTATTTTGGAGCTATTCTCAGTAAATAGATGGCGAGGATACCAAAAAGCATGTTAGGCGTCCAAACGGCAATAAAGATAGATGCTCCAGAAGTTAAAGCAAAGGATGTGAAAATTTGCATAAACAAAATGTAGGCTGCACTAATTAACAATCCTACTCCAATATGCATTCCTATTCCGCCTCTTACTTTTCTGCTCGAAACAGCTACACCAATAATGGTAAGAATAAATGTTGCAAAGGGATAAGCTAAACGTGTTTGTCGTTCAACTAAATATGTTGTTACTTTTTCAGAACCTTTGAATTGGGCTTCTTCTATAAATTCATTTAATTTAAAAAAATCCATTGTTTGGACAAAACTGTTTCTACGTTTAAATTCTTCTGGTTTTAAATTAATTACAGTATCTTTTCGCAAACCCGATGTAACAATTTCATCTAGCCCTTTTATGTGTCTTTCATAATAATTATTTATGCTCCATTGTTG
>PHDR01000263.1 GCA_002841035.1 Bacteroidetes bacterium HGW-Bacteroidetes-12
TTTCAAGTGTAGAAAATTGATTTCCAAATCTACCAAACTCTTTTCCCTCTCCTTCTACTCTGTTTTTACCTTCAACACCTGAAAAAATAATTTTTGTATTAGATTCTTTGTTTTTAAAAGTAATAATTACTGCCTTTTTGGAGTCTATCCAAATTCCTGTTTGGTTCATGGGGTATCATTTTTAGTTTTAGCAAAGCTACAATTATTACTTGGTTATAACAATGATAATAATCATTCTAATTTTAAGTGTATTTAACAGGTTGAGTAAATTTTATTATATAATGCTTGGTTTTTTAGTGAAATATTTTTTCGTTTTAATTTAAGTGTAGGGGTTAACTCCCCTCCTTCAATTGAGAATGGCTGACTTATTAGTTCAAATTTTTTAAGTTGTTCGTAATGTGCAAAATTTTTATTTAATTCATCCACTTCTTCTTGAATTCTGGCTATCACTTTTGGATTAGTAATCATTGAAGTATTGTTTGTTGTGTCAATATTTTTAATTTCGCACCAATCTTTCAAAAACAAAAAATCGGGTTGAATAAACGCTGCTGCAAATTTTTCGCCTTCGCCAACAACCATAATTTGCTCAATAAATCGTGATTCTTTGAATTTGTTTTCGATAACCTGAGGAGCAATGTATTTACCACCTGATGTCTTAAACATTTCTTTTTTTCGGTCGGTTATTTTCAAATACAAGCCATCTTCCAAAATCCCAATATCGCCTGTATGAAAATAGCCTTGTTCATCAAAAACTTCTTTCGTAATTTCTGGATGATTGTAATAGCCCATCATAATGCTTGGTCCTTTAACAATAATTTCTCCATCTTCGGCTATTTTAACTTCTACATTTTCAAGTGGTTTACCTACCGTTCCAATTTTTGTTCCTCCTTCATGTAAACTATTTACGGCTATTACTGGCGAAGTTTCGGTTAATCCATAGCCTTCCAGCACTGGAATTTGAGCTGAAGTAAATACCCTTGCCAAACGAGCTTGCAATGCCGCTCCACCTGAAACAACAGCTACTACATTGCCTCCTAATGCTTCACGCCATTTACTAAAAATTAATTTATTGGCTATCTTTAATTTAAAATTGTAGAAAAACCCTTTATTAATCATTGGGTCAAATTCCAATCCTAAATCTAATGCCCAAAAGAACAATGCTTTTTTAATTCCAGATAGTTCCGAACCTTTTGCAACAATCTTGTCATATACTTTTTCGAGCAAACGAGGCACTGTGGCAAATAATTGTGGTTTTACTTCTTTTAAGTTATCGGCTATCAAATCAATAGATTCTGCATAATAAATAGCTATACCTTTATAAATAAACAAATAATCTATCATTCGTTCAAAAACATGACAAAGAGGTAAAAAACTTAAGGCTTTGTAATTATCTCCTAAAGGCAAACGATGCTCAGAACCTAACACATTGCTAACTAAATTTTTATGAGAAAGCATTACTCCTTTTGGTTTTCCTGTTGTTCCTGATGTGTAAATAAGTGTTGCTAACTCTTCTTCGTTGATGCTATCTTTTAGCGTTTTAATTTCAGAAAAATCACCGCCTACACCCATTTCTAATACTTCTGAGTAATGTCTTTTACCTTCAATTTTATCATACGTAAATAGATGTTGCAATTGAGGTACATTTTGCTTAATATTTTCAATACTTGCTAGCAATTCTTTACTAGAAACAAAAACTGCTTTTGCTCCACAATCATTCAAAATATACGTATAATCTTCTTCGGTAATATTGGGGTAAATTGGCACATTCACAATTCCAATTTGTTGGGCAGCTAAATCGGTTAAATGCCATTCGGTGCGGTTATTTGAAATAATGGCTATTCGATCGCCTTTGTTTATTCCAAGTTTTAATAACCCTAAACTAAATTGCTTGCTTTTTTCGATAAAGTCATTAATAGAAAGCGGTTTCCAAGCACCATTTTCTTTTTGAGTAAAAGCATCTACTCGTGGAGTGTGCTGAAGTTGATAGTAATAAAAATCGCTTATGGTTTTTACTTGATTTATCATGCTATTATATTTGTTTTATGATTAATGTAATTTTATTAGTGGTAAAAATAGTTTAAATTATTTTTAAAATCAAGTCTATAAAACTACAATTGACTAATTTTGAAGTATAACTTATTTAAACTACTCTTGTCAAAAAAAACGGCTCTTTTCTTTCTTCTTTTAGTTATTTTATTTACTGGAATTGCCACTTTCCTTTCTACTAAACTTGAGTTTGACTATAATTTCGAGAATTTCTTCCCGAAAAATGATTCCGATTTAGAATATTTTTTAGAATATAGAGAAACTTTTGAAAATGATAATGACTATATTCTTATAGCTATTGGAGATGATAATGGCATCTTCTCTGCTAATTTCTTGCAAAAAGCAGCTGCTTTTACCGATGAGTTAAAAAATACCAACCATGTGGTTTCTGTGCTTTCCCCAACCAACATCCAACAGCCTATTGTAACCGCTTTTGGATATATGGAAATTCCACTACTCCACATCAACGAACCTGAAAAATATGCAAACGATTCTATTCGTATTTCAAAATCGAAAGAATACATAAACACACTCTTTGCTCCCGATTTTAAATCAATTTGCATTGTGGTAAACAACACGCAGATTATCACGAAAAAAGCTTCTGATGAACTATATTATGACATTGAAGCATTGCTCAAGAAATATAATTTTTCCATAACACATTACGCAGGAAAAATTAGAGGACAAAAAGCCTATCTAACTATTATGAAGCAAGAATTAATTCTATTTCTATCCATTTCTCTTGGGTTAGTGATATTATTTTTAGCCTTGAGTTTTAGATCTTTATTTGGTGTTATTGTTCCTGTCATCACGGTGTTAATTGCTATTATTATCACCTTAGGAATAATGAAAATTACTGGAAAATACTTGGATTTGATGACTACCTTACTCCCAACTATTTTGTTTGTGGTAGGAATGTCTGATGCTGTTCATATCCTCAATCGTTATATTGAAGAACTCAGAAATGGTTTGCCAAAATTAGAAGCCATTAAAATTACTTTTAAAGAAGTTGGTTGGGCTACTTTTCTGACTTCAATCACTACTGCTGTTGGGTTTCTTACGCTTATGGCTATTCGAATTGTTCCAGTTAAAGAATTTGGATTATATTCGGCAATTGGTGTAATCGTTGCTTTTTTTGTTGCAATAACTTTACTTCCGGCACTACTATCATTGATAAAACCTCCTAAAATTTCTGCTAGAAATGAAAATTTATTTTTTTGGAATAAATGGCTACATAAACTTTTTGTTTTCACACTTAGAAAATCAAAATTGGTAGTTGGTATTTATATCCTTTTAATTGTATCTTCATTTGTAGGGATAAGCTTTCTAAAAATAGACTACCGTTTGTTAGAAGATTTATCAGAAAAAAATCCTTTGCAACAAGATTTTAGGTTTTTTGAAAATTCTTACTCAGGTATTCGTCCTTTTGAAATGGCTGTTTCGCTCAAAAATACTTCCTTATCTTTTTTTGACTATAAAGTTATTAAAGAATTAAATGAAGTAGAAAATTATTTATACAATCACTATAAAGCTCGTTTTTTAGCATCGCCTGTGGCAGTTGTAAAATCATTAAACAAAGCACTGAACAACGGCAACAGTAATTTTTACCGTATTCCCGAAAATGAAAAAGAGTATCAAAAAATAAAAAAAGCATTAAAAAACCCTCGATTGCAAGAGCAACTCACTTCCATTGTTTCCCCAAAAAAAAATATGGCTCGTTTCACAGGCAAAATGGACGATGTAGGAAGTTATAAAGTAGCTCAGTTGAATGCCGATTTTGATTTGTTTTTCAACACGTTAAACAGCAGTAATTTAACATATAGAATGACAGGAACGGCACTGTTGGTAGATAAGAACAATGGATTTTTAGCCATGAACATGGTGGCGGGTTTGGGCGTTGCTTTTTTATTGATTGCATTGTTGATGGGTTTTTTGTTTAAATCAATAAAAATGGCGTTCATCTCGCTTATTCCTAATGTAATTCCTTTGTTAATCATTGCAGGCATTATGGGTTTTTCAGGAACGAACATTAATATGTCAACATCAATTATTTTTACCATTGCTTTTGGCATTGCGGTAGATGATACCATACATTTTTTGAGTAAATATAAAATTCAATTAACAAAAAGAAGTTCTCCTTTTTTTGC
>PHDR01000264.1 GCA_002841035.1 Bacteroidetes bacterium HGW-Bacteroidetes-12
TCCAATTCGTTATTATTCCTCCGTTTCCATTCGATATGTCTGTGAATGGTGTTGATGTTCCAAAACATACGTTATTAAATGTGAAGTCTGCTGTGGGGGCTGGATAAATAATAATTGGAACAATTGAAGTATCAGCACAACCATTATTTGTTTCAACAATTAATTGAATATTGTATGTTCCTGCAGCAGTATAAGTATGTGTTGGGCTTTGGAGAGTTGACGTATTTCCATCGCCAAAGTCCCAATTATATGAAGTAATATTATCAGGAACCGCAACTGTTGAGTTGTTTGCAAATGAAATTACTCCTGCTGTATTTAAGCACCCTCCTAATAATCCTAAAGAAGAAGATACCCCATTTATTATAAAATCAAAATCAGATACAGGCAATGGATTAATGGTTATGGTTTGAGTGATGGTATCCGAACATCCAGCATTAGAAGTGGTAATCAATGTAACGATATAAGTCCCAGGTGCAGAATAGGTGTAAGTGGGGTTTTGTGCTGTGCTTGAACTTGGTCCATCACCAAAATTCCAGTTCCAATTTGTTATTGTGCCTACTGGAATAGTTGATTGATCTGTAAATGAGACTAAATCATTAAAACAACCAGTATTTGAAGTGAAATTTGATATTGGAACTGGAGGAACAAGCACGCTATCTATAGCTGATGAGCATGTTGCTCCATTTGTAGTTACTATAGTATATTCTCCAACTCCATAATTATTTGCTGATACATTAAGTGTTAGGTTTGTTTCTCCAACCAATGCAATTCCATTAAGATACCACTGATAAGTAGCTCCTGTTGTTGCTGTTCCTTGCATTTGAATATCATTTGTACACCATGAGCCAGTTTGGGTTATTCCAGTAGAAAATCCTGTTTGATTTAAGATTAAATCATCAAAATAAAAATAGGGAAAACAACCTCCTGGGTTGTTATAACTAGCGGGTAAAGCACAAGGAGAGCCTATAATAACCGCATTAACATTAAATGCTGGCACAAAAGTGATTGAAATAACTCCCCATGAATTAACTGGCGTGTAATTAGCAGTCCCCAAGACAGTCCAACCTGGAGGACATCCTGTTGTTCCTATAGGAAATCCTGGACAAGTTGCTAATCCATATAATGTTATATCTATTGGTCCGAAATTTATAGTTCCTCCATTGCAAACACCCCCAAAACCATCTATTGGTGTTGAAGCTATTTGAAAATTAAGCGTATAACTTGTTCCTGCTAGCATAGGAGTTAATAAACAAGCTCCAACATACTCTTGCCAACCAGGAGAAAAAATGGCACCAAGATAACCAGATCCGTTGGGGGGGGGGCTCAATCCTGCGTTTACAGCAGCAGGAAAATTATAACCACAATTAAAATAATCGGATGTAGCATTAGTTGCCTGATTCCAATTGGCTGCACATCCTACTTGACTAAAAGAAGTAGGACAACAATTCATATTCTCAAAAGAAGCATTTGGAATTAATGATGGAATTGGAATTGGGGCACAACTACATGCTGGGTCGTTCAAATCAATTAACCCATTGGCATCATCATCAATTCCATTATTACATATTTCTTGTGAAAAAACTCCAACTGAAAAAAAAATAAGAGTAAGAAGTATTATTAATTTTTTCATAATTAAATAGTTATATCATACAACACATTGACGAATCTTTTCGATTTAAGTTGCCTTAAAAGAAAATAGATATGTTAATAAAAAAATGTGTCCATAAAAAAAACGTCTCAAAGATTTTGAGACGTTTTTTATTATAACATATATTCTTTTTCTTATTTAAGAGCAGTAACATGCTTGGTTAATTTAGATTTTAAATTACCTGCTTTGTTTTTATGAATAACATTTCTTTTAGCTAATTTATCTAACATAGAAGCAACTTTTGGTAACATTTCAACGGCAACTTTTTTCTCTGTTGTGTTTCTTAAATCTCTAACCGCATTACGAGTAGTTTTGTGTTGATACTTGTTTCGTAATGTTTTGGTTGCTGTTTGTCTTATTCTTTTTAATGACGACTTATGATTAGCCATAGTTTATTTCTTAAAAGTGATTAATATTTTTTTAGGACTGCAAATGTAGTACTATTTTAATAATTAGCAGATTTTTTTCTAAATTATTTTTTAAATTGTTTGTTTGTTTTATTTTTAAGCATTCACACCTACTTTTGGAGCTGCAGCTAATAGTTCTTCGTTAGCATAATCTGCAAATTTCTCAAAGTTTTTAACGAAAGCTTCGGCTAATTCATTTGCTTTTTTGTCGTAAGCGGTTTTGTCTGTCCAAGTGTTTCGTGGGTTTAAAATTTCAGAAGGCACTCCTTCACATTCGGTTGGCATAGCTAAACCAAAAATAGAATGTGTTTCATAATTTACATTAGCTAATTTTCCTGTAAGTGCAGATGTAATCATAGCTCGGGTGTATTTTAGTTTAATTCTATCACCTGTTCCATAAGCTCCACCGGACCAACCAGTGTTGATTAACCAAACTGCAACATTGTGTTTTCTCATTTTTTCGCCTAACATTTCAGCATATTGAGTTGGGTGCAAGGGTAAAAAAGGTGCTCCAAAACAAGATGAAAATGTGGTTTGAGGTTCTGTAACACCTGCTTCTGTACCAGCAACTTTTGCTGTATATCCAGAAATGAATTGATACATGGCTTGCCCTGTAGTTAATTTAGAAATTGGAGGCAATACTCCAAAGGCATCAGCAGTAAGAAAGAAAATATTTTTTGGCGTTGTTCCTATTGATGGGTTTGCGATGTTATTAATATGGTGAATAGGATAACTTACGCGTGTATTTTCTGTTTTTTCTTTATCTTCATAATTAACTATGGTTGTACCATCAAAAAAGTTAATATTTTCTAATAAGGCACCAAATTTAACAGCTCTAAAGATGTCTGGTTCTTTTTCTTCGGAAAGGTCAATACATTTTGCATAACAACCGCCTTCAAAATTAAAAACAGAATCTTCATCCCAAGCGTGTTCATCATCTCCAATTAAATGTCTATCTGGATCTGATGATAATGTAGTTTTTCCTGTTCCTGACAAACCAAAGAAAACAGCAGTATCTCCATCTTTCCCAATGTTAGCGGAACAGTGCATAGAAAGCACATTTTTTTGGTGAGGCATAATAAAGTTTAGTGCTGAAAAAATACCTTTTTTTATTTCTCCCGTATATCCTGTTCCTCCAATTAAAATAATTTTTTTTGTGAAGTTTAATACTGCAAAATTATGTTGACGGGTTCCGTCAATTGATGGGTCTGCCATAAATCCTGGAGCATCAATTATTGTCCATTCAGGTTCAAAAGACATTACTTCTTCATAAGAAGGTCTTAAAAACATATTATGAACAAAAAGACTCATCCATGGAGTTTCTGTAACAGCTCTAATGTTCATTCTGTATTTAGGATGAGCACAAGCATAAGCATCACGAACATAAACATCTTTTCCTGCTAAATAAGCAGTAACTCTGTTGTATAATGCATCAAATTTAGTTGCGTCAAATTTCACATTGAATCCTTCCCACCAAACAGCATCTTTTGTAATATCATCACACACAATAAACCTATCTTTTGGCGAACGGCCAGTAAATTCACCAGTATCAACAGCTAAAGCTCCAGTGCTTGCCAATTCGCCCTCACCTCTAATAATTGTTTCTTCTACTAATTGAGAAGGTTCTAAATTCCATAACGCTGAGGCTACATGTTGTAGTCCAAGTGATTTTAATGAAGCATTTTCTGCTTTTATTCCAAATTCATTCATAATAAATGTTTTCGTTAAACTAAATGATAATATTATAATGTTATAAATAACAGCACAAAGGTCTGATAAGTCTATGAATTTTCAAATAAAAATCTTATCTTTTATGAACAGATTCGTGATTGAAAGTAATATGTGCCATATCTGTCTTTCCTATTGCTTTCTCAATGCTATTGATGAATTCTTTTTGTAGTGGTGTTGATAAGTTTTTTAATATGAAATTATAGTCTTTTTCGCCTTCTCTTCCCCAATTAACTATTTCGGGAGTTACTTTTGTTTTGTTTTTGGTGTTGAAATCGTTGATAGTAGCATCAATTTTTTCAACTAACTTATAGTCTAATCCTTCGCCTTTACTAATAAAACTAATAATCATATCAAACACAATCTTTTCTTGATTGCCTCCTCCTTTGGTATAAGTTTTTA
>PHDR01000265.1 GCA_002841035.1 Bacteroidetes bacterium HGW-Bacteroidetes-12
GCAACCAACAGGCTTCTTTTTCGAGAATAGAAAATTTTTGGTCAACAAAAAAATCACTTACTTTTTTCTTACCTTTCAAGCCAAAAGGAGAAAAGGTATCGCCCTCACACCATTTTCTTACAAAAAGAGGGAAAATAATTTTATCGGCATCTAAATAGGCTAATTTTTTATTACTACTAAACGGAATATTTTCGTTGTTAGTAATACTTGTTTTAATAGAAATAGGACTCTTTTCAAAATCGTTCATGGTTTTGATTGTGAAAATTTCGTTTTTGTTTGAACCAATTAATGTAATCAATAAAAAATCTCTGTCTTTAATGAGTTGGTGTGTAGAAGAAAAAAATCGTTTTCCAGAAGTTGTATTAAGTGCTTTTGAAATTTGTTCACAATCATTAAAATTAAAATGAAAAGGTAATAAAAAATAATAGAGATAGGTTGGGATTGGGGTTAATTCTTTTAATTTGGCAATTTCAATTTTTATAACTTCTTTTTGAATGCTAAAACACCGCTTTTTTTCTTGCTCAATTTTTTGAATTAAAATGTTTTCGATAGCCGAAAAATGAACTGCAGTTTGGTTGAGCGTTTCAATAATAGTAGGATTAATTTCTGCAAGGGTTGGCAGTGTTTTATGCCTAATTTTATTGCGTATATACTTTGTTGAAGCATTACTTTGGTCTTCTCTGTATGGAAAATTGTTTGTTTTAATGTATTGTTGAATGTCATCACTACAAAAACATAAAAGAGGTCGGACAATGAAATTGCTTTTGTTTTTAATGCCGTGCAAACCACTTAATCCAGTTCCTTTAGCAAGGTTAATAAGCATTGTTTCTGCCACATCATTTTGATGGTGGGCAGTAGCAATAAATTGATAATTATTTTCAATTCGTATTTCTTCAAACCAACGATATCGAAGTTCTCTAGCAGCCATTTGAGTAGAAATTTTATGTCTTTTGGCATAATTAGTCGTATCAAACCGAATAGCATAAAAAGGAATGTTGAGTTGCAAGCAAGTTTGTTGAACAAAAAGCTCATCTTCATAGGCATCTTTTCCTCTAAGTTGAAAATTGCAGTGAGCAACCCCAATATTAAATTTTGCGGCTACAAATAAGTGTAACATTGCTATAGAATCTTTTCCTCCACTCACAGCAAGCAAAATTTTGTCGGTTGACAGAAATAGCTGGTTGGTGTTTATATAAGATTGAAACTGAATTAGCATAATGAAGATGTAAAGTTATATTTTTTATTAATATTTTTTTAAAATTACTTGTGAACTAATTTTTAATGTATAAATTTGCAGCCCTTAAAAAAGGTAAAAACAATTATTATGGAAGCTATTAAATTTGTAGAAAACGATTTATCACCAGTTGCACAATTTCCTGAGTTCAAATCAGGAGATACGATTACAGTATATTATAAAATTAAAGAAGGAAATAAAGAAAGAACTCAGTTTTTTCAAGGAGTAGTTCTTCAACGAAGAAATGCGGGAGCTAACGAAACATTTACGATTAGAAAAATGTCTGGAGGAGTAGGCGTGGAAAGAGTTTTTCCAATAGCATCACCATTCATTGAAAAAATTGAAGTGAACAAGCATGGTAATGTTCGAAGAGCTAGAATTTTCTATCTGAGAGAGAGAACAGGTAAATCTGCTCGTATTAGAGAAAAGAAAATGGTTAAAAAAGCATAAAAGTAAAATTTTGATAGGTTTAAAAATCCTTAGAAGAATTTCTTCTAAGGATTTTTTTTATGACTTTTTTTAATGAAGTGTTTGTTGTTCTATTGGTTGTTAAACTGATTTCTAGTGTTCTTTTGAATTCAATCCGCAATGTAATGCATTATAAAAAAAGGAGAGAACTTAATCCTCATCACCAATTACCATGATGAATTTTTCTTTAGGTTGTATATCAATTGCTTTTTCATTTTCTAAAACCATAGTGGGCATACCATCAAAATCGGTTATTTTACCTTTCACATAAATCTGTTGATGTATAAGGGTTTTGAGTGGGTCGTAACTGAAATTTACCAAATTTTGTTTCCAAATAGCTATGGTAAAAATATGGTTTGGATAATTGAGGTCTAAATTCAAAAAAACATGTCCATTTCTGGTTTCTTTTGCACTCACAACCGTTCCCGCAATAGTAACTTTGTTGTTTCCGCCCATCAATCTTTTTGCTTGTATGGTATTATAAACACCTTTCGGTAAATCGGGTTGATACAAAGGGGGAATATCGTTTTTTTGTTTTTCGGGTACCCAGTCTTTGTAATTGTTTTGGGTTTCTATTTTTTCTTCTAACTCATCATCTAACTGATAAAAAAAATCAATGCCAGTAGCTTTTTCAACTTCATTAATAGAAACAGCGAAGTTGATAATTGGATATTCGATCTTAGTATTTGGCATAATGAATCCAATGGCTTTTTTGTTGGTTATATCCATCACCACTTTGTAGTAATATTTTGGGATACTAACTTTATTTACCCCTCTTTCTATTTTAGGTAAGCTATCGTTGAGCAATGGACCACTAACAACATAAAGCTGTGTAGAAGGATTGCTGTAAATATAACCCCTCAAAACATCTTCTAAATCGCCCCATTTTCCTCTGTTAAAATCAGCCAATTGTGGCGACATATTAGAATATAAATAAGATTCGGAAAGTGCTTTTTTGCTCCACCTAAAATCTGCCGAAGGAGCTAGATGCCCTCTGTCATAACCAAAACCATCGTACTCATACTTGCCGTCTTCTTTTTTTGTTTTAAGAAAATAATCTATCTCGGTTGCTGAACCAGTTTTCACAAGAGAATCTTCTCTAAAATCGTTTGTTCTTCCTTCTTTTCCATTAATAATGTCAGGCAAAATAATATGAGCAACCCATTTTGCTTGTTCGTGTTGCTCGGAATAAACCAAACTCATTGCCGAATGATTGATTATTTCTTCGTTATCATTGGTTTTTGGCAAACCAAATTTTTTTAAATCTTCACGGAGTTTAGCAAGTTTAAATGTTTCTAATTCTTGATAGAGTTGTTCTTTTTTTGTTTCAAGATTATTTAATTCTTGGGTTAAGGAATTAATTTTTTCTTCAGATGTTTGTGCAGAAACGGAAATACTTATAAAAAATATAAGAGAGAAAAATAGAGTGTTGCTGAATTTTTTCATTAAAATAGGTGTTATACTTTAGAAAGTTAAAGCTAACAATAATTGTGCTATAGAAGTTAGGTAAAGGTTATTATTCTTTAAACAAAGAATCAACAAATTCAACTTTGTTAAAAACCTGTAGATGTTCTATACCTTCACCAACACCAATATATTTTACAGGGATTTTAAATTGGTCGGAAATTCCAATCACAACACCGCCTTTAGCAGTTCCGTCTAGCTTAGTAATGGCTAAAGCATTAATTTCTGTAGCTAAAGAAAACTGTTTGGCTTGTTCATACGCATTTTGACCAGTTGAACCATCTAATACCAATAAAATCTCATGAGGAGCATTAGGAATAACTTTCTTCATTACATTTTTAATTTTAGAAAGCTCATTCATTAAGTTGATTTTATTGTGTAATCTTCCTGCAGTGTCAATAATTACAACATCCATTCCTTTTGCTTTTGCAGATTGTAAGGTGTCAAAAGCCACAGAAGCAGGGTCTGCATTCATGCCTTGTTCTACAATTGAAACATCTACTCGACTTGCCCAAATTTTAAGCTGATCAACTGCTGCAGCTCTAAAAGTATCGGAAGCTCCAAGCATTACTTTTTTGCCAGTTTTTTTAAGTTGGTAAGCAAGTTTACCAATAGTTGTTGTTTTACCAACACCATTAACTCCAACAACCATAATTACATAAGGTTCTTCTTGCGTTGGAATTTGAAAATCAGTATAATTGCCTGTGTTGTTTTCTTCTAATAAACCCGTAATTTCTTCTCTCAAAATTTTATTGAGCTCAGTTGTGCCAACATATTTATCTTGTTCAGCTCTTGCTTCAATTTTTTTGATAATACGAAGCGTAGTTTCAACACCAACATCTGAAGTTATTAATAATTCTTCTAAGTTGTCTAAAACTTCAGAATCAATTTTAGATTTCCCAGCAACAGCCCGAGTTAATTTTGAAAAAAAGTTCTCTTTGGTTTTGGTTAAACCTTCATCTAATACTTCTTTCTTTTCTTTTGAAAATAACTTAAAAAATC
>PHDR01000266.1 GCA_002841035.1 Bacteroidetes bacterium HGW-Bacteroidetes-12
AAACATCATTTAGAAGATAAACAGAAAGTCCAATAAATGTATTAGAATCTGTATCTAATATAGTTATCTTAATATCAGTTTTACTAATTTGGAGATAGAGTTTATAAGAAGCTGCCTTTTGTTTAGAAAAAGATTTATCAATTAAATATATATGAGGGGAAAGGTTCAAGGTTGGAAGTTGGAAGTTGGAGGTTGGAAATTGGAAGTACGTCTTTAACAAACCCTTACTTCCAATTACCATTTGTTGTAGATTCTTCTAATGAACCTATTGCAATAAAGGCATCTAAATCAACTCCTTCATTTTTTAAATCTAATCCACGGTAAACATCTTTGTAAGCTGCTTTGGCTTCAAAAACTTTTACTTTCACTTTTCCTTTCTCAATTTCTCCCGATGCCATTTCAAATTCTTTTCCTTCTGCGTAAGGTATCAAATTTATTTTACTCACTACTTTATCGAAGTTTTCTTTAAATAATTCTTCTCTAACAGGGATTTTAGTTGTATCTCTCACAATTATACCCAACGCAATTGCTTTAGATTCTTGTCCTATTAAACTATCTGGCAAATTACCTTTCGAATAAATAATAATCAAAGAATCGTTGTTTAAGAAATCAATCAACTGTGTAAAATTTGAGGCATATTCTCCTCTAATTTTTTTATATTCAACTTGTGCATCTCTAATTTGTTCCAAACGCTCTTGCACAACATGATTTCTTTTTTTAATTTCTGCAGTTAACTCAATTTTACTCTGAATGGAATTGTAATTCATGTATGCAGCTAAAGCAATTAAGACTACAAAAACAATTTTTACAATATTTAATAACATAGGTGATAATCCTACTAATACATATTTTGATAAAAAATATAAAGCAACAGCTGATAAGATAATAATTATAAGTAATCCCATAGTTAATTATTTAAACGAATTTTGAAAACAAAACTACTATTTTTTTTATTGAATAAGTAACTGCGAATTTAAAATTAATATTGTAGTAATATTGTTTTTTTACTAAGAAGTTGTTTAAAGTTTAAATATGCACAACCAGTTTTATCAATTATTACTTCAACATTTTGGGTTTAAACCAACTCAAAAACAGCAGAAAGTACTTGGTGCATTAACTGATTTTGTTTTTCATCAACAAAAAAGAAGTTTGTTTGTGCTTAAAGGTTATGCTGGAACAGGAAAAACTTCTATTATTGGTGCGTTAGTAAAAACCTTACCTCAATTTAAGCTAGAATCAGTATTGTTGGCTCCAACAGGAAGAGCAGCTAAAGTGTTGTCTAATTATTCGCAAAAACCTGCTTTTACCATTCATAAAATGATATACCAATTGAAAAGTGGTGGCGATGGATATACTCGTTTTAGCATAAAACAAAACAAATTTCAAAACACTATTTTTTTGGTTGATGAAGCTTCTATGATTAGTGATGTGGGAAGTTTAGTAAACAACAGTTGGGGAAACCAAAAAGGCTTGTTAGATGATTTGTTGGAATATGTTTATAGTGGCATAAATTGTAAATTGATTTTTATTGGAGATACTGCTCAATTACCTCCTGTTGGTGTGGAAGAAAGCCCTGCTTTAGATGAAGATTTGCTGCATAAAAACTATTATTTATATCCCGAATTTTATGAGTTGGATGAAGTAGTGAGACAAGCTCAGGACAGTGAAATTCTTTCTTTAGCTACATTTATTAGGGCAAAAATTAATACTAAAAAAGTGGAATTACCCATGTTTCCAGAACTAGTTGTCGCAACGGATGTGAAGTGTATTACAGGGTTGGAGTTGGAAGATGAGCTAAGTGATGCTTACAGTAAATTTGGTGATGAAAATGTGATGGTGGTTTGCCGAAGTAACAAAAGGGCTAATTTGTTTAATTTGCAAATTAGAGCAAGAATAAAATGGTTAGAAGAAGAAATTGCCACAGGAGATTACATGATGGTGGTTAAAAACAACTATTTTTGGTTGGACGATGCTTCTAAAGCAGGCTTTATAGCCAATGGCGATATTATAGAGATTTTAAAAATTAGAGGTTTTGAAGAAAAACACGGTTTTAGATTTGCCAATATTACCATACGAATGGTGGATTATCCTAACGAACCAGATTTAGAAATTAAAATTCTGCTAGACAGCATTCTTTCTGACGCTCCATCATTACCTTCGGATAGGTTTAGAGAATTGTATGATGCTATTTCGGAAGAGTACGGATACGAACCCAACAGAAAAAAACGCAATGAGCTAATTCGCAAAGATGCTTATTATCAGGCATTACAGGTTAAGTTTGCCTATGCTATTACTTGCCATAAATCGCAAGGCGGACAATGGGATGCGGTTTTTGTTGAGCAAGGCTATCTTACCGAAGAAATGATTAATGTAGAATACTTGCGATGGCTTTATACGGCCATTACCAGGGCTAAAAAGCAATTGTTTTTAGTCAATTTTAATCCTGCTTTTTTTGAAAATAATTAGGTTTTTTTAACATTTATTATAAAAATATAATTAGTCTTTTATCAAAAATAGATAGTAATACTATTAATTTTGCATTTAAAACTAATTAAAATGAAACAATTACTTTCTGGAATCAATATTAAGGTAAACCAAAATATTTATCTTAAAAACCCTGATTCGAGCGAATTAGGTAAAAAAATTATAGCAGGAAGCATTGACTTAATTAATGAAGTAGGTTTTGAAGCCTTCACTTTTAAAAAGTTAGGTCAAGCAATTGGTTCAACGGAAGCATCTATTTATCGCTATTTTGAAAGTAAACATAAATTGTTGTTGTATTTAAATTGTTGGTATTGGAGTTGGACGGAATACAAAATGATGTTTTGGTTGGCAAATATTCCATCACCAGAAGAACGCTTAAGAAAAGCAATTCTTTTATTAACTCAAGAAGTGGGAGAAGAAAATAGCTTTATTCATATTAATGAATTGAAGTTAAACCAAATTGTAATTTCAGAATCATCAAAAACTTATTTAACCAAAGATGTTGATCAAGATAATAAACTAGGAGCTTATGCTGTACAAAAGCAATTGGTTCAACGAGTAAGTGATATCATTCTTGAGATTAATCCAAACTATAAATACCCTCACATGTTAATTTCTACAGTTATAGAAGGCGTTCATTTACAACGCTATTTTGCTGAGCATCTTCCAAAGTTAACAGACACCTCAGATAAAGATGATTATATCACTGCTTTTTATACCGAATTGGTGTTTAAAGCCATAGAAAAATAATGAAAATGGAGCAAAAAGACACAACTTTATTAACCCCTATAAAGCGATTTTTTAATCTACTAAAAGTAGATAAGCAAGAGGTGTTTAGTATTTATATTTATGCTCTTTTTAATGGAGTAGTTATGCTTTCTATACCTCTTGGAATTCAGTCAATTATTAGTTTTTTAACTGCAGGAGAGCCTTCAACTTCGTGGATAATTTTGGTGGTTTTTGTAATATTAGGCGTTGCATTTACAGGTATTATTCAAATTATGCAACTTTCTATTATTGAGAACTTACAACAAAAAATTTTTACGCGTTCTGCATTTGAGTTTGCTTATCGAATTCCCAGAATTAAATCTGAATCGGTAGATAAGCATTATGTGCCAGAGCTAGTTAATCGTTTTTTTGATACACTTTCTGTTCAAAAAGGGTTATCAAAAATCATCATGGATTTTTCGAGTGCCTCCTTGCAAATTGTTTTTGGGTTAATTCTATTGTCTCTCTACCATCCTTTTTTCATTATGTTTAGTCTTGTATTGGTGGTTATTATTTATTTTATTTTTAAATACACAACACCAAAAGGGCTGAGAACTAGTTTGCAAGAGTCATCATATAAATATGAAGTAGCTCATTGGCTAGAAGAGGTTGCTAGAACTAATTCTACTTTTAAATTGGCAGGAGAAACGGATTTACCATTGTCTAAAACAGATGAAAAGGTTCAGGGCTATCTTCATTTCAGAAAAGCTCATTTTAAAACATTAATGACGCAATACATTAATTTAGTTGGGTTTAAAGTATTAATTGCTGCGGGATTGTTGCTTATAGGTGGTGTTTTAGTAATTAACCAACAAATGAATATCGGTCAATTTGTTGCTTCAGAAATTATTATCATTTTAGTATTGAATTCTGTAGAAAAATTAATTTTAAGTATGGAG
>PHDR01000267.1 GCA_002841035.1 Bacteroidetes bacterium HGW-Bacteroidetes-12
AATAGATTTTTTGCATATGTTTCATATACATCACACCAACCGCTTCTTCAAACAACTTTATCAATTCAATTTCATCTAACTGGTCTTGATAGCCATAAGCACGTAACAGCTTATCTATTAATTCTTTTATTGGTTTTTCATTGCTCATTTTCTATCACCCCATCTTTTATTTTAAACGCTTTAAAATTAATATTTTCTTTTTTTAATAACGAAGGAATTCGAACAAAAGAAGTGTCGGTAATAAAAATTTGTCCAAACGTATTGCTTCCAACAATGGTTAATAATTGAGTCATGCGTTTGTTATCGAGTTTGTCGTAAATATCATCCAACAAAAGTGTTACTTCGCTTTTTTTTATGGATTGTATTAATGCTGCTTGGGCTAATTTGAGGGCTAATAAATAGGTTTTTTGTTGCCCTTGCGAACCAAATTTTTTAATGGGATGGTTGCCAATATTAAATATTAAATCATCTTTATGAATGCCAATATTAGAATAATGGTTTGCTCGGTCTTTTGCCAAATTTTCAATTAATAAGGCCTTGAAATTTTCATCGGTAAGTTGCGATTGATAATCTAAAGAAACTACTTCTTTTTTTTGACTTAAAAGGTCGTAATACTCTTGGAAAAAAGGAGTGAAATCAAAAATAAATTTTTTGCGTGTTTCATGAATGAATTTTCCATAAAGAGCGAGTTGTTCATCCCAGATTTCTAACGAATCGGCATCAAAATTTCGGTTCAACCAAAATGATTTTAATAATAAATTTCGTTGGTTTAATGCTTTGTTGTAATTGATGAGCTGGTTTAAATATTGGCTGTCATATTGAGAAATTATCCCATCAATAAATTTTCTTCGCACTTCACTTCCTTCTGTAATTAAAGAAGTGTCGGCAGGAGAAATAATTACCAAAGGAATTTTGCCAATGTGTTCGGACAAACGGTCGTACTCTTTTTTATTGTGCTTGAACACTTTTTTTTGACCTCTTTTCATTCCACAATACACCACTTCTTTTTTATTGTTTTTATTGAAATAACCTTCAACTACAAAAAATGGAAATTCGTGTTTTATGTTTTGACTATCAATAGGGTTGAAGTAGCTTTTGCAGAAGGATAAATAATAAATTGCATCTAACAAATTGGTTTTTCCACCACCATTATCTCCTAAAAAACAATTGATTGTATCTGAAAAAATAAGGTTAGCTTCTTCGTAATTTTTAAAATTAATTATTGATAATTGGGTCAATAGCATGGTGCAAATTTAAACAATGAGATTAACGTAACAACAAATTAAATAAATAACACTTAAATTTACCATTTAAAATAAATGAAAAAATTAGTTTTTACCTTCCTATTGTTTTTTTTAATTCTGCTACATCCAGCATTTAATCAGTCTTTTCATGTCAATAATATATTTAATCCTGGAATTACAATTGGCACTGACTACCCACTTTCAGCCTCATTAAATGATACGTCTGATTTTCAATTAATAAGATATAAAATTCAACTTGTTAAACCTGTGCGAACACGATATGGAGTAGCATTACAAGATTTTGATGTTAAAGATCCTGATGCAAAGGCAAGTCAGATGTTTGTTGCAACTAAATTTAGTGTTGCTCATCCTTCCATAACCAATAGTCATTATGATAATGTTTACAAAGGAGAATTAGAATTTACAGCAATAACAGCAGCACCTTATATTGAATTACAATTTCGGAAATTCTGTATTTGGAAACTTCATAGATAGAACAGAATAAATATGTTTTGGATAATGCCTATAAAATATTACTTTAGCTTCGTTTTATGATATAAAAAATAAAAGTTACTGTTCGAGTTACTAAATAATTTTTGCCACAAAGACCCAAAGACCCGAAGTTTCACAAAGAATACTTAGTGTTTCTTTGTGATTTAGTGTCTTAGTGGCATATTTTTTTGATTTTTTATGCCCCCCGAATAGTAACAAATAAAATATGAGAAAATAGTTTGCAAAAAGCATGAAAAAAATAAAAACAAATAACAGTCAAATTATTATTGGAGAGGATGTTTTTTTAGAATTAAAAAAGACATTAAAAGCCTATCAATTTCATAAAAAGTTTTTATTGGTTGATGAAAATAGTTTTACCCATTGTGTTTCAGAGTTTATAGTGCAAACAGATTTAACAAACGATATAGAAATTATTGAGATAGAAAGTGGAGAAGAAAACAAAACCCTTGAAATTTGTCAACATATTTGGCAAACCTTTTTAGATTTTAATGCCGACAGAAAAACATTGCTTATTAATTTAGGAGGGGGAGTGATTACTGATTTAGGCGGTTTTATTGCGTCAACATACAAAAGAGGGATAGATTTTATTAATGTCCCCACCACATTGTTGGCTCAAATAGATGCATCTGTAGGAGGGAAGGTAGGGATTGATTTTAATAATTTCAAGAATATAATTGGTGTTTTTAACGAACCTAAATTGGTAGTTGTTTACCCTTATTTTTTAAAAACGCTCAATAAACGACAAATGCTTTCGGGCTATGCAGAAGCATTGAAACATGGTTTAATTGCAGATAAATCTTATTGGAAAAAACTACAAACAGGATTGCTCTCAGATGCTAATAATTGGGAAGTGTTGATTGAAACTTCTATAGAAATCAAAAACACGATTGTGAAAAATGATTTTAATGAAAAAGGCGAACGAAAAAAATTGAATTTTGGACATACGATTGGTCATGCCATAGAAAGCCACTCCCTAAAGCACGATAAACTTCCCTTGTTACATGGAGAAGCTATTGCAATTGGAATGATTTGCGAAGCTTATATTTCGCATTTAGTATTGAATTTAACCTCAAAAGAACTAAAAGAAATTTCATCTACTATTTTATCGTATTTTAATTATTACAAAATCAAAGAATCTTTTTTTAATCATTATTTGGAGCTAATGAAAAATGACAAGAAAAATGAAAATAACACAATCAATTTTACTTTGCTTAAATGCATTGGAGAAGCTGAATATAATCATGAAATCTCTACTGAAAATATTATAGAATCATTAAGGTATTATATCTCTATTGCAAATTAATGTCATGTCTATTTTATTATCACATCCAACTAAAAAAATTAAAGCGAGCATTGAACTTACAAGCTCAAAAAGCGAAAGTAATAGGGTATTAATTATTCAAGCTATTTTAAACAACGCATTTACAATTAGTAATTTATCAGACTCAAATGATACTAAAATTTTAATTAATTTATTAAAGTCTAAGAATAGTGGTTTAGATGTTGGACACGCAGGAACTACCATGCGATTTTTAACTGCTTTTTTTGCCTCCCAACAACGAGATGTAACAATCACTGGCTCGGAACGAATGCAACAACGACCAATAAAAATTTTGGTAGAAGCATTGAATCAATTGGGTTCAAACATTTCTTATTTAAAAAAAGACGGTTTTCCACCCATAAAAATAAATAAAAGTAAAAAATTAATAGGTGGTGAAATAGAATTAGATGGAAGTGTTAGCAGTCAATACATTTCAGCCTTGCTGCTTGTCGCTCCCACATTTAAAAATGGATTAATAATTAATTTCATAGGAAAAATTGTTTCGAAACCTTATATTGAGATGACAATCAGTATTATGCGTTGTTATGGTGCAGATATAACTTGGCAAGAAAATAAGATTATTGTTAAAAATACGGCTTACCAACCAAAAAATTTTATTGTTGAAGCAGATTGGAGTGCAGCTTCATATTGGTATAGCATAGCTGCATTATCAGAAAACGCTAGTATAGAAATAATTGGGTTAAAAGAAAATAGTTTACAAGGAGATAGTTATGTAGCAGAACTTTACAAGTTTTTTGGTGTGGAAACTACATTTACTAAAAAAGGAATTAGAATAGCTAAAACTACTAAAATTGACAAGGAATCTATTCATGAGGTAAATTTTGAAGATTTTCCAGATTTAGCTCAAACTTTTGCTGTTACTGCTGCAGCACTTAATTTTTCGATAAAATTAACTGGTCTTTCAACCTTGCGAATTAAAGAAACAGACCGTATTTCTGCATTAAAGAATGAATTGACAAATTGTGGTTTTAATGTAGCGATTGAGAATGACGATTTGATTATCTTTCCATCAAAGAACACTTCTCTAGTTGAAAATAAAATT
>PHDR01000268.1 GCA_002841035.1 Bacteroidetes bacterium HGW-Bacteroidetes-12
ATGAGTTAAACAAAACTTTAGAGAGAGCTCAAAGTAACCTAATGAATACCCTGCTTTTCAATTTTGTGAATTTGGAAGTAGTTTATTTTACAGATACTTACATTTCAATTTACATAACCGTTGAAGAGCGTTGGTATTGGTGGCCAATTCCAATTTTTGAAATAGAGGAAACAAATTTTAATACATGGTTGGAAACCAAAAATTTTGATAGAACGAATTATGGAATGTTTTTGGCAAAAGAGAATTTTAGAGGACGTAAAGAGCGTTTAGTCTTTAAACTTCAGGGTGGCTATACAGAAAAAGCAGAATTTAGATATCATGTGCCTTTTGCAAACAAAAAGCAAACTCAAGGATTTATGCTTGGGTTTAGCTATAGCAGAAACCACGAAGTTGTCTATAATACAACTGATAATAAAAGAGATTTCCTGAAAATAAATGAACAATTCATTAAAAAAGAATTTATATCGAAGTTTAATTATGAATATCGACCAAAACTTTATAATACGCATTTGTTAGGAATTCAGCATCATTATTTAGAAGTGAATGATACTATTTTAATGTTAAATAAAGATTATTTATTTACACAAGACAACGAATTGAATTACTTTAGTTTACTATATAATTTCAAGCGAGATAAACGAAACTTTAAGAGCTATCCAACTAAAGGCTACTTTGTTGAATTTAGTGCCGTAAAAAATGGACTAGGAATAACAAAAAAAGAAAATAGTTCCATGTTTCTTTTGGGCAGTTATCGGAAATATTGGGAATTGACTAATCGGGTTTATTTGGCAACCTCTGTTAAAGGAAAATACTCTATTGAACGACCACCTTTTGTCTTATTAAGTGGGCTAGGATATAATAATAATATAGTGAGGGGCTACGAATTTTATGTGATAAATGGTGAGAACTACGCTGTTTTTAAATCTCAACTTCGCTATGCTCTTGTTAAGGACAAAGTGTATCATGCAAGACTATTATCGGCAGAAAAATTTAGAAAAATTCCGTTGGCTATTTATCCAGGTATTTTTTTTGATGCAGGTTATGTAGATGATAAAAAACTCAAAAACACCAATGTTTTAAATAATGAAATGCTTTATGGTGCGGGTGCATCTTTAGATTTATCTACCTATTATGATATTGTTTTTAGGGTTGAATATAGTATAAACAAACTTTATGAACATGGTTTGTTCTTGCATTTTATAGCTCCCCTTTAGACCAATGATGCTACTATTTTATTCCTTTTAATAGGTTTTGGTAAAAATCACCAATAATAGGAAGTGCTTTCTTTTCAGCATTCACAGCAGCAATTAATCCTAAAATCCAAAATACAAATAAACCAATATAGCTGATTTGAATTAGAACAACATCATCCAACCTAAAATGGGAATGAAAGCAAATATTAAGCTAAGTATCATCAAACTAAATCCTGTAATAAAAATTCCTAGAGCTTGTCTGATATGGAATGCTCCTAATTCGGATTTATTTTTATTGTCGTTGTGCATTACAACAGCTATTATAAAACCAATAATTGTTATGTAACTGATTATTGCAACTGTTTTTCCTGGGTCGTTTTGAGTTGTGTTTTCCATGTTTTTTTTCTAAAAAATTATTTTCTAAAGCTAGATTTATTTTTCATTAAAATAAAGTTAATTGCTTTTATTTTAATAAATTAAATTCCCATTACCCCTCTCTCTCTCCATTTGAAGCAAGGGCAATAGCGTAAGCAACTACGGACTTATAGTAACAAAACAAGAAAATGAAATGAAAAAATCTAAAATGACAAGCTGATTTTTTGTTTTCATGTGTCAAGGTGGAGGGCGATGTTAGAGCTGGTTTTGAATTTTTAGTAGATGGAAAACTTTAAATTATTGAAGGAAAGCAACTTTGTGGTGAAAAAAGATGAGGTATGATGAAAAAAATTCTTCTGGAATTTCTACTTAATTGATATTTTTTTAAAATAAAAAACAAAAACAGTTAATATTTTATAGAGAGTTAAATTTTTAATCTATTTACTTAACTTTACCATTCGTAAAAAAAAGGTAAAAAGCAATGGCAATAGCAAAAGAAGAAAAAGAAAAAAGTAAAACAGCTTTATCAAAAGACATTATACAACAGGCTTTTCAGCTAATGAGTACTGCTAAAGCACTCACCGAATTATATGAAGTCAATAAAGAAATTACTGCTAAATATGTGCATGCTACCTCTCGAGGACATGAAGCCATTCAGTTGGCAATGGGCATACAGCTAAAACCTCAAGATTTTGTTTTTCCGTATTACCGTGATGATAGTATTTTGTTGGGAATTGGTATAACGCCTTTCCAACTCATGTTACAATTATTAGCCAAAAAAAACGACCCTTTTTCAGGTGGTAGAACGTATTATTCTCACCCAAGTTTAAAGGACGATGACAAACCAAAAATACCGCATCAATCTTCAGCAACAGGCATGCAAGCTATTCCTGCCACAGGAGTTGCTATGGGGCTTCAATACAAAGAAAAAGAAGGCTTAGCCGAAGATTACAAAGGCGAAAATCCTGTTGTTGTTTGCAGCTTAGGAGATGCTTCTTGTACCGAAGGCGAAGTTTCTGAAGCTTTTCAGATGGCAGTGCTAAAAAAATTACCCATCATTTATTTAGTACAAGATAATGACTGGGATATTTCTGCCAATGCAGAAGAAACCAGAGCTCAAGATATTACCCATTTTGCCAAAGGTTTTAAAGGTATGGATGTAAGAACCATAGATGGTACTGAATTCGATACTGCCTATGAAACGGTTGCTGAAGTGATAGAAATTGTTAGAAAAGAAAGACGACCTTTTATCATTCACGCTAAAGTTCCTTTGTTAAATCACCATACATCTGGGGTTAGAAAAGAATGGTACAGAGACGATTTGGAAGAAGCAGCCAAAAGAGATCCATTCCCAAAATTAAAAGCCTTAGCCGAAAAATCGGGCATTCAAAAATTTGAATTATTGGCGATAGAGGGAAAAGCCAAAGAATTGGTGGAAAAAGATTACCAAGCAGCACTGAAAGAAGAAGACCCATCTCCAGAAGATTTAACAACACATTGTTTTGCTCCTACTCCAATCACAGAAGAAAAAGGAGTGAGAGAGCCAGCGGGAAAAGAAAAAACAGTAATGGTTGACTCAGCCTTATTTGCCGTTAGAGAGTTAATGAGCAAACACAAAGAATGTTTATTGTACGGACAAGATGTCGGTAGTAGATTGGGAGGTGTTTTCCGTGAGGCAGCTACCCTGGCTCAACAGTTTGGAGAAAACAGGGTGTTTAATACGCCTATACAAGAAGCATTTATTGTTGGAAGTACGGTTGGTATGGCTGCAGTCGGTTTAAAACCTATTGTTGAAGTGCAATTTGCCGATTACATTTGGCCAGGACTTAACCAATTGTTTACAGAAGTTGGTCGTTCTTACTACCTTTCTAATGGAAAATGGCCTGCCAGCATGATATTAAGAGTACCTATCGGAGCTTATGGTTCGGGAGGTCCTTACCATTCTTCAAGTGTAGAATCTGTGGTTACTAATATCAGAGGCGTAAAAGTAGCTTACCCATCAACCGGTGCTGATTTAAAAGGCTTACTAAAATCAGCTTATTACGACCCTAATCCGGTAGTTATTTTTGAACATAAAGGCTTGTATTGGAGTAAAATTAAAGGTACTGAAGGAGCTAAAACCGTTGAACCAGATGAAGACTATGTAATTCCTTTTGGAAAAGCAAGGACAGTTATTGAAGCTGATGATGACAAGATTATTAATGGCGAAAGTGCAGCTATTATTACTTACGGAAGAGGTGTTTATTGGAGTTTAGAAGCTGCTAAACAGTTTAAAGGTCAGGTAGGAATTATTGACTTAAGAACACTTAACCCATTGGATGAAGAAGCAATGTATGCAGCCACCAAAAAGCACAACAAAGTAATGTTGGTTACCGAAGAATCTATAGAAAATTCTTTTACACTAGGTTTGGCTGCTCGTATTCAGAAAAATTGCTTTAGAGATTTAGATGCCCCAATAGAAATTGTAGGTTCGATAGATACTCCTGCCATTCCGTTAAATTCTATTTTAGAAGCTTCTTTATTGCCTAATGGAGATAAAGTAGCTGCTGCGTTGA
>PHDR01000003.1 GCA_002841035.1 Bacteroidetes bacterium HGW-Bacteroidetes-12
GCAGGTATTCAAGACAATGGTTTTTATGCAGCAACTAATATTTCAAACGTGATAGGTGTTGGACAAGGTGTTTGGATTTGGAGTGGCGATACTATTATTGGCACACAGCCCTTTAACATGAACATAACCGGGCCACCAAATGTTGGGAACATTAACCTACCTATTACTTATACAAACAGCGGTTTTCCTGCTGATGATGGTTGGAACATGGTAGGAAATCCTTATCCTTCTTCTATTAATTGGGATTCACCTAACATCACAAAAACAGGAGTTAATAATGCCATTTACATTTGGAATCCAGATTTAGAACAATTTGCTAGCTATGTGGGTGGTTTTGGAACAAATGGAGGCTCAAATGTTATTGCTTCCTCGCAAGCGTTTTGGCTACAAGCAACAAACACAGCAGCAGTTGTAACTATGAGAGAATCTTCAAAAACTAGTGTTACAGGTGCTTTTATAAGAGCAGTAACAACAACCCCTTTTAAAATTAAAGTTCAAAATGGTTTTGGACAAGATGAAGCAATTATTAATTTTGATAATAACGCAACCAATGGTTTTGATGCTGCTTATGATGCACTTAAAATTCCATCTCAAAACCCAAATTTACCAACCGTTGCTAGTGTTATGGTAGATGATTATTCTATTAACCAATTTCCATCACAAGAAATTAATATTCCCATACGAATTTTAACAGGAGTAACTGGAATGCATACAATTAGTGTTGAAAATATTGAATCCCTAACCAATTCTTCTTGTTTAATTTTAGAAGATTTATATACTGGAATTAATTACAACCTTTCATTAACACCTTCGCTTAATCTTCAACTTTATGATACAACAACCTTAGCTCGTTTTATTTTGCACATTGGAGCTCCAAAAGATATTGAAATAACCGAAATTAGTTGTATTAACAATCAAGACGGAAAATTAGTTTTCACTAAAAATAGCACCTCTCCTTTTGATATTATTTGGAAAGATGCAAACGCAACGGTTTTAGCTACTAAAACTAACGTATTTATAACTGATACGCTTAGTAATCTTTTAAGTGGCACCTATTACATCGAAACAACCGATAATTTATGTGGAAATGCAATTGATACCGTAATATTAGCAAATCCTTTACCCATAACAGCTACTTTTTCAACCATTAAAGATACTTTTGATATTACTGAAACAGTTGTTTTTACTAATGCTTCACTAAATGCAGTAGATTACTCTTGGGATTTTGGTGATGGAAATACATCGTCTCAAGCAAATCCTTCGCACACTTATGCTCAAATTGGAGATTATTTGGTTAGTCTTATTTCTTCCCAAAACAGTAATTGCCAAGCTTCAAATCAACAATTAATTACAATAACAGACAATGTAACTTCGGTTGGTGAATACAATACTATTAAAGATTTAAAAATATGGACACAACCCAATTTACTTTACATACAATTTAAAGATGCTAATTATAAGGAACTTGAAATTCGTGATTTGTTAGGAAAAATCGTGTTTTCTAAACCCATTTCTAATAACAACCAACACACTATTAAAACTAGCAAATGGAGTAATTCTATTTACTTAGTAACGCTCATTAAAACCAATGGAGAACGAGAAGTGCAAAAAGTAATTATTTCCAATTAAACTCACCTTGTTGTTTTAGTTGTTGAATAGCTCCTGCTAATGTATCAATATCTTCTTGACTATTATATGCTTGTATAGAAACACGCAAATAATAATTGTTGAGAAAATTAGTAATAGGAATTTCAATTTTAAAATCGTTAAATAGTTTTTCCTTTAATCGTATGGGATTTTTAGGTTGAATAGGAATACTACACATTTGCCCTAAAAATTCATCAGAAACAGTACAAATAGGCTTTGTTTGGAGTAAATCACAAAGTATCGGATAATTCTCTTGAATCAACAACCTACAATTTTTGCTTCGTTCGTTCCAATTATTGGATGTTAAATATTCCAATGCTTTTGGCACGGTTAAAAAAGCAGAAATATCTCTTGTACCTTGATATTCATTGTAATCTAAAAACTGCGAATGACCAGGGTTTTCACTTTCATAACCCCAACTGATTACTAACGGATCTAACAAGTGCTGAAATTCTTTTTTTACATACAAAAACGAACATCCTTTTGGTGTCAACAACCATTTATGACAAGCTCCAACATAAATATCGGCTTGAATCTGCTCTAAATTCAAGGCAATTTGCCCTGGAATATGAGCTCCATCAACAATAGTCATTAATCCTTTTTGTTTGGCTATTTCGCATATTTCTTTCACAGGAAAAAGTAATGCTGTTGGACTAGTTAAATGACTAATGAAAACAACTTTTGTTTTAGACGTTACTCCTTTAAAAAATTCATCAATAAGTTGTTCTTTTGAAACCAGAGGAAGTGAAATGGCTTGCTGTTTATATACTGCATTTGCTTTTTTACAGTAGTAACGCCAAGTTCTGTCCATAGCTCCATATTCCTGATTGGTTGTAAGCACCTCATCTCCTGATTTTAAAAGTAGATTTTTAATTACCAAATTGAAAGCAGTTGATGGGTTTACTGTATAAACAAAATCATTTTTATCGCAATTCAAATAGGTTGCTAAAGCGGTTTTTGATGCAGCCAAAAAAACATCCGATTGCTTAATAATGAATTGAACAGGCTCAAATTCCAATTTGCGTTGCCATTGTTGATAATCATCAAAAACCGGTTTAGGGCAAGCACCAAAAGAACCATGATTGAGAAAAGTAATGGTGTTGTCTAATAAAAAATCTGATTTGATGTTTTTCATAAATTAATATATGGTAGATTCTATCAATTCAACTCTTTTAATTTGTCTTGTGCTTGTTGCTTGTAAAATCCTTTTTCATTCACAATTTCTTGCAACAATTTTTTTGCATTACTAAGTTCCTTTAATTCAATTAAAGTTAACGATTTATACCATTTTGCTTCTTGATTAAATTCAGTTTGAGGATTTTTTAAAACAGCATCAAATTTACGCAATGCATTTTTGTAATTCTTTAAATTATATTCCGACAAAGCTCCATAGAACAAAGCATTCACATCTGTTGGATGTTTAAAAAGAATTAACTCAAAATCAACTAAAGCATCCTTGTAAGCTAAATCCTTAAAATGCAGCATTCCTCGCTCTAGCACACTTTTATAAGATTCTTTTAAAGTTGTTTTTTCTAATTCTTTTTCCGCAGCTTCTTTTTCTTCTTTATTCAAAAAATCAACAGGAGTAGCATCTGTTTCAGCTAATTTCTTAAACTCTTCTTCATTTTGATATTCAACAACATAGTCAACTATTTTATAACCAGAAAGATAATACGTTTTTTGATTCGTTTTTAATTGTGTTGAGTACGTATTTCCAGACACAGCAGACTCTTGCTGAGGTGCTGCTGGGATTTGATTGTTTGTAGTTTTTGTTTCTGCCTTTTTATTTTGTACTCTCGTTCTCATTTTATCTAAATCTTTTTTACTCTTTTGATCCTCTGCGGTTGTTGATATAGAAACTTGATTTTTTCTATCTTCATCGTCATTTACTCTATTAGCATCCTCATTTTTTGCTATTACTTTTTCTGCAACAGCTTCTGATTCCATTGGAGCACCTGCTTCATCCATCAATATGTTGCCATCAAGTTTTGATTCTAATCTGTTTTTTTCAGAAGCTGCTCTATAATCAGATTGTTCAACAGCACTTGTTGGAGCAGCTTTTTCAGTTTTTTCTTTTATTGACTCCCCTACTCTTTGTTCCAACTTCGACTGACTATTTATTGTTGTATGTTCAGATGACACGATATCATCATCAACCGTTGATGGCTCTTCTTCCTCTTCCAAAAAGTTCTCTTTAGGAAGTGGAGAGGCTTGCTCATGAATAGCCATTTCGTTTTTATTAAATGTATTGTCATTAAATAAATTGACCAACAAATACGCTCCAAAAATTACTGCAATTAATGAAGCTGCAGCCATTAACCAACCTCCTTTAAAAAAAGAATTTGTTTGATTTGAAGCTATTCGATTTTCAATTTTATGATCTAGAGCAAAAAGAATAGAACTGTTTTTAGCATATTTCATTCCTGCCATAGCATCGGTGCATAAATCGCAATCGAGCATGTGTTTTTCAACCTCATGCAACTCATTTTTTGTAAGTTGTTTATTGATGTATTTCATCATCAACTCCTTTGAGATACAAGTGGTATTTGAAAATATATGGTTATGTAATTCTTTCATTTTACAAAAGTGTTATTCGTTATTCGTTAAATTTTCAAATTATTCATCTGTATTGCCAAGTTTCTTTTTCCATTTTGAATATAACTTTTTACTTGTTTTTCTGAAAAACCTGTTTCTTCTGCAACTTCTTGATAACATTTTTCTTTTAAGAAAAACAATTCTATACAAACTCTTTGCTCTTCCTTTAATACAGCAATGGCTTTTTCTAAATCAGTAAAAACTAATTCTTGTTCCATTTTTTCATTCACTTCAAAAGGGGCTGCAAAAGTTTCTTCATGTTCATAAACAGCTTCATACTCATTAATTTTCTTTGTTACAACCTGTTTTTTTCTCAAAAACATCAAACAATGGTTTCGTGCAACACTATGCAACCATGATTTAAAATTTGCTATCTCATGTTTTTTTAAATCTTCCATTAGTTTTTCAAAAATCTGTATTACAGCATCTTCCCCTTCTTCTTCATTTTTTAAATATTTTAAGCAAACTCCATAAACCAAATGAGAATATCTTTTGTATAATTCTCCCAAATACATTCCATCTCCATTGCTCTTATAATTGGCAATAAGTTCATTATCCGTTAATTTTTGAGGTCTATTTTTTTTAAAGATATTCATTCAATACTTAGAAATTAAGGTATAAAGTTATGAATTTGTAAATCAAAAATCATTTAAATTGCTGAGCCAAATCAAAATAACTTTTTGTTTCCACAATAATTATTCCTCCTGAAACATCTCCATATTTAGCAGGTATTCCACCAGTATAAACTTTCATTGCTCCAATTGCCTGTCCAGGGATGCCAATTTCACCAGTAATTGATTTCATTCCGTCAGTAATAAATTGTGTTGACGTAGGTCGGGCACCTCTAATATAAACGTCTTTTCCATTGTTGGCTAAAGTTACACCAGGCAACATTGTTACCATTTTTATCGGCTCCCTTAAATTTGGGCTGTACTTCATTTCATCTGTTGTTAGAGCTTGCACATGTGGTTCATCTTTAGAAATTAAAGGTATTTCATGTATAACTGCAGTAATGATAAAAGGATTTAACATGGTTGCTGCCTGTTCCATAACCATATCTACATACGTAATTTTATCAGAAGTAATTTTCACTTCTTTTGTTTCAATGGTTCCAAAACCAGTTGATTTTGCTGTTACTTTATAAGTTCCTGTACTCAATGGTTTTATGGTATATTTTCCATCAAAATCTGTTACCGCTCCTTTTAGCGAACCTCCTACTTCAACATACACCGAAACATTAAAAATCGGTTCTCCAGTAGCTTTATCTTTTATAACTCCCTTTATCTCTCCATTTTGAGCCAGCATTGCTGAACAAATAATAAGAATTGAAAAACTCAATAATGCTATTTTTTTTATAAACTCATTTGATAAAATTTCTAAATTAATTCGTTCTGTAGTTTTCATGATTTCTAGGTTTTAGGTTAATATTAATTTTTGATTTTCTCTTTAGATGCTAAAAAAGATAGGATTCCATAAATAAGCTGCGTTTTTTTATTTTTTTTTGAAGAGTTTCTTTATTTTTACTTTCTAAACAAACATTTTAACTTCAAAAAATGAATAAATTAACTAAGATAGGAGGGTTAATTACCCTAACTACTTTTGCTGTTTCTTGTAGCGAAAAAACACCCGAAAAACCAACTGAACCTAAAAAAGATAGCGTACCCGCTTTCGATATCAGTCAAATAGATTCTTCGTTTTTGCCTTGCGAAGATTTTGAAAAATTTGCCGTAGGTAACTGGTTAAAAAACAATCCAGTACCCGAATCGGAAAGCCGTTGGGGAAGCTTCAATGTGCTGAACGACCAAAATGAAATTCAACTCAGAGCCATTGTAGATGAAGCAGCTAAATCAAAATCAAAAAAAGGAACTGCACTGCAAATGGTTGGTGATTTTTATACTTCCGCCTTAGATTCAACAACTGCTAACGAGTTAGGGATTCAACCACTTTTACCCTATTTATCTAAAATAGACGCCATAACCAACTATGAAGAAATGGTGCAAACCTCTGTAGAAAACAGAAAAATTGGTAGCGGCTCATTGTTTAGTTATTATGTTGGTGTGGACTCAAAAAATAGCACCCAATACATTACTTATATTTCGCAAGGAGGCTTGGGCTTGCCCGATAAAACTTACTATACACCAAGTGATGATAGAGGTAAAAATATTTTATTGGAATACGAAAAATATATAACTCGCTTATTTGTGTTAGCTGGCGAAGACTCCGTTTTGGCTCATACAAAAGCAGCTAGCATACTTAAAATTGAAAGTGAATTAGCAAAAAATTCAATGGACAGAGTGGAACGAAGAGACCCACTAAAAACCTATAACAAAAAAAACAAAGCTGAATTACAAGCCCTTTGTGCAACAATTAACTGGGAAAGCTATTTTACAACTGCCGAGTTTGGTGCTTTTGATGAAGTTGTTGTAGGACAAGTTGATTTTATAAAATCGTTAGATAAAACATTTAAAAAATTTAACATTAACGATTGGAAATCCTATTTAAAATTTCATTTAATTAATGATTTTGCTTCCGATTTAAGTATTGAATTTGAACAAGCTAATTTTGGTTTCTATTCTACCACATTAAGAGGCGTGAAAGAAATGAAACCTCGTTGGAAAAGAGCCTTATCAAAATCTAACGGAACAGTTGGCGAATCATTAGGAAAACTGTTTGTTGAAAAACACTTTCCCGAAGAATCAAAAAAAATGGTGTTAGATATGATAACCAATATTTCTAACGTGTTTAAAGAACGAGTTCAACAATTAGATTGGATGAGTGAAGAAACAAAAGCAAAAGCATTAGATAAGCTAAGTAAATTCAATTACAAAATTGGTTATCCTGATAAATGGAAAGATTATAGCTCAGTAGATATAAACCCCAAAACATTGGTTCAAAATGTAATAAACATGAATTACTTTGAATACAAAGAAAATGTTGGACGACTTGGAAAGCCAATAGACAAAGACGAGTGGGGAATGAACCCGCAACGAATTAATGCCTATTTCAGTCCAACAATGAACGAAATTGTGTTTCCTGCTGCCATTTTGCAACCTCCATTTTTTAATCCCGATGCCGATGATGCTATTAACTATGGTGGTATAGGTGCTGTTATTGGGCATGAATTTTCGCACGGTTTTGATGACCAAGGAAGCAAGTATGATGGTGATGGAAACCTCAACAATTGGTGGACAGATGAAGACAAAGCCAACTTTGCTGAAAGAACAGGTAAATTAGCCGCTCAATACGATAAGTATGAAGTAGCCGAAGGAAACAAAGTAAATGGAAAACTTACCCTTGGCGAAAACATTGCCGATATTGCTGGCATCACCTTGGCTTATTATGGCTTACAAAAAGCTGTTGAAAAGAAAGGAAAACCCGAATTAATTGATGGTTTTGACCATAACCAACGTTTCTTTTTAGGATGGGCTCAGGTTTGGCACACCAATGCTAAAGATGAATTCCTGATTAACCAAGTGAAAACTGATCCACACTCTCCAACACGATATAGAATTAATGGGCCATTAGTTAATATGAACGAATTTCATACTGCTTTTGGTTGCAAAACGGGTAATATGGTTGCTGCTGATAGTTTACGGGTAAAAATTTGGTAAGTTTTTAACTTTCATAGAGTTTATACTTTCAAAAGGTCGAAAAATATTTTTCGACCTTTTTTGTTTGATTGTAATTACTTTTGTCTTTATGAATTTAACGCAAAAAGACAAACAATACATTTGGCATCCGTTCGACCAGCAAAAAGGTGCTGAAATAATTGCTATTGTTAAAGGAAAAGGAGTTTTTGTTTTCGATGAACAAGATAATAAATACATTGATGGATTTTCCAGTTGGTGGGTGAATGTACACGGACACAGCCATCCTTATATTGCACAAAAAATTTATGAACAAGCCTTGGAATTAGAGCATGTTGCTTTTGGTGGATTTACACACCCTCAGGCAGTGAAACTTTCGGAAAGATTAATTCATTTGCTTCCAAATAATATTGAAAAACTATTTTTTTCAGATAATGGTTCTACTGCTAATGAAGTAGCTCTAAAAATGGCTATTCAGTATTGGTATAATAAAGGCGAAAAACGTACTCGTTTTATTGCTTTAGAGCATGATTACCATGGTGATACTTTCGGAAGCATGAGTTTAACCGCAAGGGGTGGGTTTAACGAACCTTTTGAAACACTTTTATTTGATGTTGATTTTGTGGAGCCTCCAACAGAAAAAAACAAATTAGCAGTTTTAAATAAATTTGAAAACCTTTTAAAAACCAATGAAATAGCTGCTTTTATTTTTGAACCCATTGTTCAAGGAGCAGCCGGAATGTTAATGCATTCACCAGAAATTTTATCAGAAATGATAGGGTTATGTAAAAAATACCATATAATTACTATTGCCGATGAGGTTTTTACAGGTTTCGGGAGAACAGGAAAATGGTTTGCTTCCGATTATTTTCAGCACAAACCTGATGTTTTTTGTTTATCAAAAGGAATTACCGGAGGTTTTATGCCCTTAGGAATTACAGCAGTTTCTGACACCATTTACCAAGCTTTTTATTCAGATAATGCTAAGCATACTTTTTTACACGGACATTCTTACACAGGGAATCCACTTGCTTGTGCTGCTGCCAATGCTTCGTTAGATTTATTTGAGTCGGAAAATACGTTGGAGAAAATAGCACACATTTGTCAGCAACAAAAAATATTTATAGCAACTATTCAACAACATAAAAAAATTAGAAATGCCCGATGTTTTGGAACTATTGCTGCTATTGAGTTATCAACTGATGGCGAGAGCAATTATTTTAACTCCAAAGGCAAAGAAGCGTATCAATTTTTATTGAATAGAGGCATAATTCTCAGACCGCTCGGAAATGTGATTACCATTATTCCTCCTTACTGTATTTCCGATGCTGAATTAAATACGATTTATCAAGGAATTACAACTTATTTGAATCAGTAATTCATTTTTTCTTTGTCAACAACTGTTTTTCTTCTTCAAAATTGAAGTGAGGAAATTGAATAGTCAACTCTTGAATTATAGTGAGTTGATTTTTAATGAATTGCTGATGTTTTTCGCTATTAAAATCAAAAGGCTTGTGCGTTGCTGCCTGTTTAATTTTTTGAATGTTTCCCATTAAAGCAATTGTTTCTTTTGAAAAATAACTCACTGTAAATTTTTCCCAAACATAATTTATTGCCAAAGGTGTTGGGTGAACTAAATCATCGTTGAAAAAACGGTAATCACGCAATTCGTCCATCACAATTTCGTAAGCCGGAAAATAGGAGCAGTTATCAAACTTTTCGGTGAGTTGTTTTATGCTTAAATGCAAAACCGATTTACTCAAATTATTTTCCCACAAGCCATCTTTGGTATGGCGAACAGGACTAACCGTAAAAACAATTTGGACATCTGCATTACTACTTTTAACATTTTTAATGAGCGAAGTATAAGCTGCTACTATTTCTTCTACTTTCAGTAATCTTTTTAAAAATTGCTTAGCAGGAATTTTATGACAATTGGCAACTAACCCATGTTTTTCGTGTTCGTAAACCCAAGCAGAACCAAAAGTAATAAACAGATAATTTGCTTTTTTTAGTTGTTTATTTGATGTTGTTATTGATTGGTTAATGGTTTGTAAACACGCTGTTTTATTTTGGTTAGAAAAACTTCCATGGTGTTGTAAACTCAACCATTTATCATTGAAAAAAAGTAAATCCTCATCTTTAAAATTGCTCTTATTTAAAATATGGGTTAAACTATTGGCAATAGAAATAGGATTGTAAATTATTCCGAATGGGTTTACAACTGTATTAAATTTGTTGGAAGTAAGTTTTTCTCCGATATTTTCGGCAAAACAAGAACCTAAAATCAATAGTGAATCTTTATAATCTATTAATTTTTTTGCTGAAGGAATTACAACTGGAATTGAAAACTTCATGGGTACTTATTTTCTATAAATCCAGTATTCGGGATTTAATTTAGTCATTCCTTTCCAAATTTCTATGTGCATAGATGCTCCTGAATTTCCTGTATCATTAATTAAAACACCGAGTTCTTGTTTGGTTGAAACTTTATCGCCTTTTTTAACAAAAACTTCACTCATATAGGAATAAACTGAAAGGTATTCTCCGTGCCTTACCATCACAACCTTCCCTTCGCCAGGAATAATAGCAACCGAACTTACCTCTCCTTCAAAAATAGCACGAGCTGTTGCTCCTGTTTTGGTGCTAATGTCTATGCCATTGTTATTAATTATAATGCCTGCTAAAACAGGGTGATTGTGTTGCCCAAATTGAGCGGTAAGAACTCCTTCTGCAACGGGCCAAGGCAGCTTTCCTTTGTTGGCTTCAAATGAAGTAGATAGTTTAAGTGCTTCGGGTGTCATTGGAAACCCTTTGGTTTCGGCCTTTCCTGCTTTTTTAGCTTCCTCTCTGGCTTTTCGGATTTCTTCTTCAATAATTCGCTGAATGGCTTTTTGAAGTTTCACAGCAGCCTCCTCTTTCTTTCTAAGTTTGTCTTTTAACTCTTGCTCTTTGCCTTGCAATTTAGTAATTACATTTTCCTGCTGTTTTTTCTCAACAGCAAGCTTACTGGTTTCTTGTTGTTCTAACGAAAGTAATGCTGCTTTTTCTTGCTTACTGTTTTTTAGTTCTGTTATTTTTTGTTGTAAATCTTGCTGTGTTTTCACAATTAATGCCGCTTGCGATTGCCTATAAGTAGTGTATTGTTGAATATATCTTAATCTTTTGTAGGCTTGATTAAAACTATTTGCAGCAAACACAAACATCATTTTATCCTGATTGCTTTTGTGTTTAAACGCATAATAAATCATTTTTGCATATTCTTCTTTTAACTTTACAACATCATTTTCTAATGAAGTAATAATTAGTGTGTGTTGAGTTATTTTACTATCAATAAGATTAATTTCTGTGTTAATTGTTGAAATAAGGTTGGTTCTGGCACTAATCTTACTTTTTAATTTCAACAACTCATCCAATGTGAGTGCCTTGTTTTTCTCGGTTTCTTTAAGCATACCATTTATCAAAGAAATTTCTTTATGAAGTTCTTTCTTTTTTTTCTCTAAATCAGATTTTGATTGGGCATGCACCACTTTAGGAAAAAGGAAAAATCCTCCCAAAAAAAATATAAAAAATAATATGTTATTTAATTTCAACACGCTCATATTTAGAAGGTATCTTAAATAAAAAAGAAGTATCGTCATTTCCTAAAACAACTTTTAGGAAATCTATATCAATAGTAATAATTTTATCTGAGTTTAGGTTTACATTTATTTTTTTAGGAAAAATCTGATTATCAATTTGTTCGTGATTTGTATATGTTGTTACTAAAGATTGATCTGATTTTGGAGCCGAAAGCATTAATTGAATAATTTTAAAATTATCTGGAGCAATCCATAAGGCTTGTGTAAAATTCTTGAATTTATTTTTATCCTTTTTTATTTCTTTTCTAATTTGTCTTTTTCGAGCAGTACTAATAAAATAAGCATGTTTTTTTCTATCAATGGATGTAATAATTTTCTTTTCATCATCATCAAAATCTATACTATTACCTACCAAAATGGCTTCTAACATTTGATAATCTAAATCTACCCCAAATTTTTCGTTGATATAATCAAAACTACCTAAAAAATATTCTTTATCAATTCTATTGATAAATTTCAAACTATCCTTTGTGATTAAAATCCGTGCCATTTCAATTCCTAAAAGAGGAGTTATTGACATCCAAATTGCACTATCCTTTTTAATTCTAATATGGGTTTTAAAAGTGTTCTCTTTCCCATCGGTAAATTTCACATTTGCTTTAGCTGTAAACACATCAAATTTGAATTCGTTTTTAGACAAGCTATCTATCAATTCTTTATCATTGTAATTTCTAAATCTAACTTTTTCTTTTTCAACAACTTCTTTCTGTGTTTTACAAGAAAACAGCAAAAACAAACAAGAAAAAATTAGTAAGAAATTTAAACTATTTTTATTCATACAACTTTTTATCCGCTATTTTTTTGTCTAAATAAGGAGATTCTCCTTTTAAGTTTTTTGCTTTTTCCCATAACTCAACTGCTTTTTCTAGCCAATCTTTGGCTTGCACAAACTTTCCTTGTGTGTATAATATCCACGCATACGTATCTTGATAGTTAGGTTGATTGGGTTCCAATTCGTTACAAAGTGCCGAAAGTTGTTCGGCTCGTTCGAGTTTCTCTTTGCGAAGTGATAAATAATAACTGTAATTATTTAATACATAAACATTTTTTGGTTCTATTTTTAGTGCTTTTTCATAAGCGGCATCTGATTTTTCATATGATTTGCTTCCATTATAGGCATCGCCCAAAGAAGCATAAAACTGAGCTAAAAGTTGCGGATTGTCTAACACAAAATCTTTACCTATTTCAAAATAATCAATCGCTTCCTGAAAGTTTTTCTTTTGCAAGTTAGTTAATCCGTAGAAAAAATAGAAAATAGGTTGGTTAGGAAACAATTCAATTGCTTTTTTACTGTCTCGCAATAAATCATCTTGTTGGTTAAGTTCTGATTCTATAAACATCAATTGATTCCATATAGGAAAACGAGAGTTATCAAACTCTATGGCTTTTAAATAATTTTCTTTTGCTCCTTCTAATTTGTTTTCTCTTAAAAGAAAATCGGCATAAATGGTATAAGATTTTGCCTCTTCTGGATGCACTTTTATTAAAATTTTATTCAACTCAAAAGCTTCTTTTTTTAACGTGGCGTTTTTATCGGAAATGGAATAATAATAAAGTAGGATTTGCATTTTGGTATCTATATCTAAATCGGGACTTTGAAAAGCTAATTTGGCTTCTTCAATGGCTTTCTCATCTTCTTTTTTTGATTTATAATAGTCGTATAATGATAAGTGAGCATAAGGATTTTGAGGGTCGTTCACTAAAATTTCCTGATAAATAGCAAATGCTTTTTCGGGCAAGTCATTTGCTAAATAAAGGTCTGCTAAAATTCCTTGATATTGAACTTTATCTGGATATGCGTTTATTAATTTCCGTACTTCATTTGCAGCTCCATCAATATCATTTAGCTTAATATAAATTTTTTCTTTTTGAAGAATAATTTGTTCATCAATTCCAACAACCTTTTCTACTTTAGAAAGGCTATTTAGTGCTTCTTTATGTTTGCCAATATAGCTTTGCATTTGAGCAATATCAAAATATAAATCAATGTTATTAGGTTCTAGTTCTACTAATTTCTCGTATTGCTTAATGGCGTTTTCTGTATCTCCAGATCGTTGCAACGTATGTGCATATAATAAGCGATACCATTTGTTAGAACCATCTAATTCAACTGCTTTTTTAGCAAATGCCAATGAAAGATTGGCATCTTGCGTCATATCATAAATATTTGCCATTTCATAATATGGAGCTGCTTCATTTGGATTAATTTTTATGCATCTTGCAAACAAGCCTACCGCCATTTGAAAATTACCAAGAATTCGTTCCTTATTAGCCTCATGAAATAGATAATCAAATTCTAATTTCTGTTTTTCACTAAGAATTGTAGCTTTAGAATCTTTACTTTTTTTATCCGTAACAGCGATTTGTTTTTCAGAAGAACATCCTAAAAGTAACATTAAAATTAGACTAACTATAATAATTTTTTGCATATAACTAGCTTAGTTCGTTGTAATCTCCAACACTTAATTCTTGTGTTTTTCCAGTAATTTTAGCAAAATTTCCTATCATAGAATTGGCAATGTTAGCGGTTTTTATTTGGGCATTTTTTTGTATTAACGAATTGATTAGCATAGAACTATGTATTTCACAATTATCACCTATCGAAACGTGAGGCCCAATTACTGAATTGGTTATTTTTACATTTTTACCAATATAACAGGGTTCAATTATCACGGCATTTTCTTTTTGAAGTGAAGCATCAATATTAGTTTCGTTTTTAATAAACTCCAAAACTCGTTGATTCGTATAAACCGTTGCGGAATAATTACCACAATCTAACCATTCAATTACTTTTCCTGGCACAAATTTAGTGCCTTTTTGTTTCATATTTTCTAAGGCATTAGTCAATTGATATTCGCCTTTTTCTTTAATATCATTATCAATTAAATATTGCAACTCATTTTTGAGATAAGCTCCATCTTTAAAGTAATAAATACCAATTATTGCTAAGTCTGAAACAAATTCTTGTGGTTTTTCAACAAAATCGGTAATTATATTATCGCTATTCAATTTTACAACACCAAAGGCACTTGGATTTTCAATTTTGTTTACCCAAATAATTCCATCGGCAGCACTATCTAGGGTAAAGTCGGCTCTAAAAAGGGTGTCGGCAAAAGCAACAACAATTTTTCCTTGCAAACTATCTTTAGCACACAAAATAGCGTGGGCTGTTCCTAGTGCTTCTTCTTGATAATAAATGCTTCCTTTTGCTCCTAAACTTTCGGCAACGGCTACTAAGTTTTTTTCTACTTCTGTTCCAAAATCGCCAATTATAAAGGCAATTTCATCAACGGGTTCTCCACAAACTTTGGTGATATCTTCTACCAAGCGTTGTACAATTGGTTTTCCTGCAATTGGCAATAATGGTTTTGGTATGGTTAGCGTGTGAGGTCTTAATCGAGAGCCTCTTCCTGCCATTGGTACTATTATTTTCATGGTTTTGCTTTAATCTCCCTAAGGGAAATATACATATTTTTTTAATTTAAACTACCTTTAAATGGTCTATTCCTGTTAAGGTTATTTCTGGTTTAGCTAAATAATTACTTCCCTTATAAAACCGTAAAACAAAATCTAAATCATCTAAATAATCGTCCTCAAATTCATCAAAGAAAATGGATTCGTCTTTAAAATTATTAACGCAATAAAGCGCTAATTCTGTAGAAAAATCATCTTCAAAAAGTAACATAAAAGTATGGTCTATACAATCTTTTTCGTTATAAAATGGATTTGTTGTTGTTGGAAAAGCACTATTTATTCCAAAGGCTATCTCTAACCCACTTTTAGAATTAAAAAATAGTAGTGCTGATTCTATTTCATTAGAAGCTAACATTGCTTTGTAATCTTCTGATTGCGTTTCTGCATTACCAAAATAGCCTTCCTTTCTGGCACGTTGCACGGCTTCTTCTTTTTCTTTTTCAGATAGATTTAACGAATTATTGTAGTATTCCATGTAGTTTGTTTGAAATTTTTCTAAGTCTTTTTTTGGCAAAAACACAATGGGAGAGTTGTTGTTTAGTTCTAAAAATGCTTTTTCTTGATTGGCTAAAATGGATTTAATTGTAGCTTCATTTTGGGTATGGCTAATAAAATTTACAGCTTTTTTGGCTTCTACGGAGTTTTTTTCGTCAAGAATTAAATCTGCATCAAAAGGCACAGGAACTACATTTCCTGAAAACCACCATTCGTTTTTCCATTGCTGAATACCAATGTAAACGATGTCGTCAATATTATTAATAGGAAAAGGAAAATCAATAGATTTTTTAGTAAGTTTAAATTGCATAGCCGAAGCTACATGTTCAATAAATACATCGTTTTTGTCTTCTCCTTTGTAAAAAAACAAACCAAAAACTCGTTCAGAGCAATTTAATATATCTTGGTGTAATGGGTGGTGTTCGCCTAAGATTGCAGCCAACCATTCTTTACCCTTCATGTGGAGGAGTTTTGTGTGAATTGAATTTAAAACGGTTAACTCAGCTTCACGCAAAAACATAAGGGTAACTTCCTTTTTATCATTTTTTTGCTTAGCTTCTGCTATAATTTCTCGCACTTCAATATCAAAAGTTAAAAAAGTATCGGGATAGAACAAATAAGTACTAAATAGTATGTTTCTAATAACATCTCTAACTGGGTAAAGTTCGGTTTCGTTATGGTTAAGTTGGTAATACTTTTTTAAGTGTTGGTTTTCGGGTGCAACTTCATATTCTGCCTCAAAAATTTTCATTATTCGGATGGGGAGAAGTTGAAAAAAGATGTTGGTGGGATGCGTAACATGATCATCATTTACAGTATTTACAAAATACCATAATAAAAAACTTATATCTTCATGGTTAATTTCTCCATAAATATAATCCTCATCTATCTCAAAAAAAGGTAATTCTTTGTGGTATAATTCTTTGTGCTTTCTAACAAAGGTGTTCCAAATATTTGTTCCAGAAATAATATCTTCAAAATAAGAGGTTAAAAAACACGCAAGCAAGGTAAGTTCATCATCAGACCCAAAAAATGTATCAACAACACCGTTCTCATCTGCTAATTCTCTTATAAATAAATCTTTTAATTTATTAGCTAATTTTAGATAGTAAATATCGGAATTTACTTGCTTTTCATAAGGCTTTAGTTGAAGCCAATCTTGAATGTATATTTTGTTTTTATCTCTTAATTTTTTCATTTTTTTTTCATTCTCACATTATTAACCTAATGGCAATATTTCGTAAAATAAAACCGAATAACTAATTAACCATCAACTAAAATCTTAATGTCTTAATATCTATATTCTATCGTCTAGTTAATAACTCATTGATAAATTGATTAATTATTTCTTCCCTGTGCTTCCAAACCCTCCTTCTCCTCGTTCTGTTTCGGCTAATTCTTCTACCAAAACCCATTCGGCTTGTTCGTGTTTGGCAATTACGAGTTGAGCTATTCGTTCACCGTTTTCTATTACAAAAGGCGTGTTTGACAAATTCACTAATATTACGCCAATTTCTCCTCTATAATCGGCATCAATGGTTCCTGGAGAATTTAATACGGTTACTCCATTTTTGAAAGCTAAACCACTTCTTGGCCTAACTTGAGCTTCATATCCTATGGGTAATTCGATGAATAAACCTGTTTTTACTAAAACTCTTTGTAGCGAATTAATAGTTATTGAAGCATCTATATTTGCTCTTAAATCTAATCCCGCAGAGGCTGAAGTAGCATATTCAGGTAGAGCATGTTTTGACTTATTTACAATTTTTATTTTCATTTTTTTTTAGGTTTCGAGCTTGAGGTTTCGAGTTTAAAGTTTTTTTATTGACTGAAAACTGAAGACTGTGAACTTTTTAAGCGACTAAATTACCACTTTTTTTATTCTTTCGTTCCAATAAACAAAACCTAAAAAGGCAAAAATTAACAAGCTATGAACAATGTGTTTGATATAAAAATTAGTGATAGAAAATTGTGTTGTTGCAAAATAAATCGCTAAAACCAACCCTAAATACAAGGCTATTTTGTAATAATTGTATTTTATTGGATAATAATTGTTTCCTAAAATAAAAGAAACAACGCACATGGAAGTATAACAAATTAATGTTGCCCAAGCAGAGCCAACGTAACCAAATACAGGAATCCAGATGTAGTTTAAAAGTACGGTAATAAAAGCACCAAAAATTCCGATATAGGCTCCAAATTTTGTTTTTCCGCTGAGTTTATACCAAATAGATTGGTTGTAGTAAATGCCTAAACTAATGTTGGCAAACAACAATATTGGCACAACTTTTAATCCTTCCCAATAGGCTTCGTTAGGTATAAAATATTTTACAATATCAATATACAACATCACACCTAAAAAAATAGTAGCACAAATAATAACAAAATAGGTCATTATTTTAGCGTAAGTTTCTTTGGCATTTTTTTCTTTTTCTTGAGCAAAAAAGAAGGGTTCGGCAGCATAACGAAATGCTTGTATAAATAAGGTAATTATAATAGAAACTTTGTAGCTTGCTCCATAAATACCTATTTGCGTCATGGTTGCGAGCTCGCCTTTGGTTTCAAACAACATTCGTTTAAGCATAATTCTATCAATGGTTTCGTTTACAATTCCTGCTAAGCCAAAAATTAGAAGCGGCAACGCATACACAAACATTTTTTTAAGCAATTCTATTTCTATCGAAAAGCGAGCAACCAACATATCGGGCAGCAACAAAATAAACTTAACAATACTTGCAATAAGGTTGGCAATAAAAACGTAGCCTACGCCAATTTCGGGGTTGTAAAAAGTTTGGATGAGCCAATTGGTTTGTCCCGCTTTATACATAGGTAAACAATAGGCTAAAAAGAAAAGGTTTAACCCAATGTTTACGCCAATGTTGGCAAAGTTGATGGCTGCAAATTTTATGGGTTTGTTATCAGCCCTAAGTTTTGCCATGGGTATAGAAGATACTGCATCTAAACCGACAATAAGGGCAAACCAAGTTACAAATTCTTTGTTATTAGGATATTTTAACCAGTTTGCAATGGACTGGTCGAATAAAAAGGCAAAAACGATAAATATAAATGAGGTAGCAAAAAGGGAATAAATAATGGTAGAATATACTTTTTTGCTATCGTGTTCTTGAAGAGTGGAAAATCGAAAAAAAGCAGTTTCCATTCCGTAGGTTAGAAAAACAACTAAAAAAGCCACATACGAATACATTTCGGTAATAATTCCGTATTGGTCGGGCGTAAATTTTGCCATTCCGATATAAATAGGCACCAAAAACCAATTAAGCAGACGTCCAACTATGCTTGTAAGCCCATAAATGGCTGTTTGTGAGGCTAATTTTTTAAGTGGGCTGCTCATAGTAGGTTTGAGGTTTAAGGTTTGAGGTTTCCACACCTGCCATATTTATAGCAGCATAATATTGGGTTTATAACTATTGTATTTATTATTTTCACTCTATATCTAAAATGTTATTTCACTGTTCGTATTTGAAAATTAAGACTATTAAACAGAAAACTATAAGCTAAGACTCCTTCATGGACATTTTCTATTTCTGTTTTTAAATAATTATCTATTGCAAAATTTGAGTTTATAAAATATTGATTTTTTGAGCTATAAAAAATAGTTGTATAGAACTTTCTTACTCCTTTGAGAAGGTTTTCAACCTCTTCATCATAAATTTCCTCAGGTCTTTTAGTATTTAGTTGTTTTAAAAATGTGTTTAAATTGTCTTGAAAATCACTATATAATAATGCTGACACTTTAGGCAAGTGAAATATATAAAAAGTATCATTGGTATTTAAAATATAGTTAATTTTTATTTTATAATCAACCACTTTATTAGATCTACCAAAAAACAATTCATTTGAAAGTTCTTCTTCCCAATTCAATGAATCACAAATAGTGATTTTGAAATTCACATCATTTGTAATTTCATTTGCAACATCAACTAATTTATATTTTCTTAAAAAATCTTTAATCTTAATCTTATTATTTTTAATCACTTCGGATGAATCATCTGTGTTTATATAATTAGCAGCGTAAAAGTCACCTTCTTCAAACAAAATAGACTGAAATATATTCATATTGAATTTATCATCAAGGTTTTCTTTATCATATAAATGCCAAACTTGTTTTTGAAAGTATGCATCTATAAAAAAATCAAAAGCTAAAACGTATTTACTATCAGATGAGAATAAAACAGTATCTATCGGTAACTTTTCTGTTTTTCCATAGAAAAAAGACGGAAGTAACAATAGGAAGTATGTAATTACTGTTTTCATTTTTTATTTCATAAGATTAAGACTTGAAAATCAATTTAACCCTTAAGTATTATTCTTTACACCCCCCCGCCCCTCTCAAGAGGGGAAACCACCGCACATTTCCAACTTCAAACCTCAAACGTTGAACTATTTAAAAGCTGGCTTTCTTTTTTCCATAAAAGCCGTTGTTCCTTCAATAAAATCAGGAGTGCCGAAGCATATACCAAATTCTGTAATTTCTGTTTCGTAGCCATTTACACCGTCTTTAAAACCAGCATTCACCGCTTTTATTGCACTTGCAATGGCTGTTGAAGAATTGAAAGCAATTTTTTGAGCAATTTTTTGGCACGTTGGCAAAAGTTCTTCTTGTGTAACTACTTGGTTTACTAAACCAATGTTGGCAGCTTCTTCAGCAGAAATCATTTTGGCAGTCATTATCATTTCCATGGCTCTGCCTTTTCCTGCCAATTGGGCTAATCGCTGTGTGCCGCCATAACCAGGAATAACGCCTAAGGTAACTTCTGGCAATCCTAATTTGGCATTATCAGAAGCTATTCTAAAATGGCAACTCATTGCTAATTCTAATCCGCCACCTAATGCAAAACCATTAACAGCAGCAATTACAGGAGTGGTTAAATTTTCTACTAAATCAAATAATTTTTGGTGACCTTCAGCGGATAATTTTTTTCCTTCTTCCACATCAAATTGGTAAAACTCTTTGATGTCTGCACCGGCAACAAAGGCTTTTTCGCCAGAACCAGTAATTATGATTACCCTAACATTTTTATCTGCTTCCAATGCTTTAAAAGCACTGCTCAACTCCGCTATTGTAGCTGAATTTAAAGCATTTAATTGATCAGGTCTATTAATAGTTACCTGTGCAATGTTGTTTTCTTGAGTTACTAAAATAGTATTGTAGTCCATGAGAGCTTATTTTTAATAGAACGCAGATAACACGGATATAATACCGATTATCGCTGATTAGTTGCCAATTTATTTAAAAAAACAAATGTAGCTAAAAATTAGTAAACGAATAAACAAAAACAACAGGTGGTTTTGAGGTAAGAAGCGGTGAAATGAAAAATTATTCTCCAAGAGAGATATGTCGATGGGTATTTTCATTTATGGTTAACAATTCTAATGCAAAAATTAATCGCAACTCTCCATCTCGTATATCTCCATTAGAATTCTCTTTATAGTCAAATAATAAACTATAACTATATGCAAACAATGGAAAATCTCCCGAATTAAGTACTGCATTTGTATAGTACTCTATTTTTTTATTGTTTTTAGATAATTTTTGAAGAAGTCTAACATATTTACCTTGGGTATTTACTGATAATGATTCGTAAGGAATAGGCTCTTCAAATTTAACCCCCGAATAAGACATATAAGCTCTAGATTTAGATGCCTCCCATATTTCATTAAAAGTAGAATTGCTTATCGATTTTATTAATTTTCTTTGTTCATTAATATCAATTTTATTTACAATGACTTCAAAGCCACCTTCTGAAACAATTGATTTAACAACAGCTTCATAATCTTGTTTAAAATTAGCCTCTGAACTAATAATTTTAGACTCAAAAAACTCTACCATCTTAATAACCTCCTGTTTTTCTGAATTTGTAAATTCACTCTTATTCAAAACATCAGTAAGCGTTTTGTTGTTTTTACAAGAGAAAAACAAGCTACAAAGAATTAGTATGTACAAAATATTTTTCATGTGATAAATGTAAGAAATTTTAAAATTCAAAAGATTACACATCCATGTTGTCCGCCAAGTCCTTTTCTAAATCGAGTTTTCTCAATTTTGGGAATTTTATAGTTGTATAAAGCACCACCAACAACGTCATGCTACCACCAAAAACAACCGAAGCAACTGTCCCCATTAATTTAGCCGCAACACCGCTTTCAAAAGCTCCAAGCTCATTAGAAGAGCCTACAAAAATGGAATTTACTGATGAAACTCTGCCTCGCATATTATCGGGCGTTTTTAACTGTAAGATGGTTTGCCTAATTACGACAGAAACTCCATCAAAAACACCACTTATAAACAAGGCTAACACAGACAACCAAAACCAAGTAGATAATCCAAAAACAATGATACACAATCCAAATCCTGCAATAGCTACAAGTAATTTTATTCCTGCGTTTTTTGTTAATGGAAAATAGGCAACGGCAATAAGGGTTATAAAAGAACCAATTGCTGGAGAAGCTCTCAGTACACCAAATCCTTGCGAACCAACATGTAAAATATCTTGAGCAAAAATGGGCAAAAGAGCAATGGCACCGCCAAAAAGCACAGCCACCATATCTAGGGTAATAGCTCCTAATATTACTCTGGTGTTAAAAACAAACTTCAAGCCTTCTTTCAAACTCTCAAAAATAGGTTCTCCAATTTTTGGATTTAAAATGGGTTTTACTTTTATTAAAGACAAAAACAACATCGATAAAGTAGCAAAACCGAAAATGATAAACATGGAACCATGCACGCCAAACCAAACAATGGCAAATCCTGCTAATGCTGGGCCTAATACAGATGCCATTTGCCAAACCGAACTACTCCAAGTAGCAGCATTAGCGTAGGTTTTTTTTGGAATAAGTAAAGAAAACAATGAAAATATGGTAGGACTAATAAACGACCGCACAATCCCCCCGAAAAATACCAATCCATAGGTTGCCCAAACAATGTATTGGGTAGTGTAATTTTCAATTACTTTCGGTAAAGTGATAATGAACAAACCAAAACTAATTAGCATAAAGCCTGAAATGCAGAGCATCAACAGTTTTCGTTTTTCTTTTTGATCGACAATATGACCAGCAAAAAGTGCGAAAGAAATAGCAGGAATTACCTCCATTAACCCAATAATCCCTAAAGCTAATGGATCTTTAGTTAACGAATAGACTTGCCATTCAATGACTACAAATTGCATGGTCCAGGCAAAAACTAGGGCAAAACGTAAGAGTAAGAACAGATTAAATTCTTTGTATCGAAGTGCTTCGTAGGGGTCTTTAGTCATTTAAAAAGAAAACTTTGGACAAAGTTAACTTAAAAACTAAACACACGTGAAATATTGAAGCCTAGTTTATATTCACCTTTATCCCAAGCAGAATTGGTATGTGGAATAAAATTATTTTCAATTATTCCAGCAGAATTGGTAACATTAACCATAAAAACATGCCCTCCTGTTTCTATTTCTACTCCCAAACCCAACGCATCATAAAAATTGTTTTTGCTATCTCTAAATTCAGAAAAAGTATAAAAATAATCAACCACAAAAGCCATTCTTTTTGTAACTTTAAATCTTCCAGCTAAGCCTAACGCAAATAAATCATTTTTATCTACAGAACCATTCGTGGGGTGAATATTTCTTTGGTCAACTAAGTTTCTGTGAACTAATGTAGGCAATACTTCGAGCGAAATAGAATTATTGAGTTTACTTGCAATAATAAGTTGGTGTACATAAGACAATCGATTAACAAACGCATCATCTTTAATTTTTGCTACTGCTGTAATTGCAATGTTGGTATAATAAGCAGCTGAAATAGGCATTCTTCCTGCTTTTTGTTCTAAAAAACGATATTTTAAGTTCCAATCATATTGTTCTTGTATTTTACTTCTACCAAAACCTATACTGATTTTATCGGTTAAGCCATAATCAAAAGAAAAGCGAATGTTGGCGGCATTATCTAATCCCCAATAAGTATGAAATCCTTCGGATTCTCCTATTTCCATGTCGCCAAAACGATGCGTAATATTAAATGCCAACGTGCTCTTTTTAGTGGTTTCAATGGTGTTTGCATTGATAAGCTTAATATCCTTAAAAGTTGAGGAAACTTTTTTAGAAGTTGTTTCTTGGTTTAC
>PHDR01000269.1 GCA_002841035.1 Bacteroidetes bacterium HGW-Bacteroidetes-12
TTCACAATTTTGCTGAGCTGCTTGAGGTTGATAACAAAACCTATTTTTGGATTTATTTCTCCTTTCACAGTAACAAAAAGCTCGTAATTGTGTCCATGCCAATTTGGATTAGAACATTTTCCAAAAACTTCTAAATTTTTTTCGTCCGACCATTCTGAAAGAAATAATCTATGAGCGGCATTGAATCGTTCTCGTCTGGTTAGATAAATCATAACGCAAAATTACAATTTAAAAGTGTTGGTGTTAAAATTTTAAGAATGTTTATGATTTTGGTCATAAGTTCAATCATTTTCTAAAAAAGTAATTTCTTTGATGTCCATTTCTAGTAAATGTTCATTTCTATTAAGTTGTAATTTTCCAGCAGAAGAAACGCCTATTATTGTTGCTTTAAATTGTTCTGTTGAAGTAGAAAACTTTCTTTCTTTTTGAAATCCTAATAGATTTTTTAAATATACTTCATTAATAACCCCATGTTGATTCGATTTTAATAGAAAATAATTTCGTTCTAAAAGCTCTAAAAAATTAGCTAACAAGATATTCAAATCGTATGCTTGTGAAGTAATTAATTGTAAAGAAGTTGCGTTTTTGGTTGTGAAATCGACTTGATTTACATTTAAGCCAATACCAACGATAGTATGCTCTATTTTATTGTTTTTCAGTATGTTTTCAATTAAAATTCCTGCTATTTTTTTTTCATTAATATAAATATCATTTGGCCATTTAATGAAAACATTTTTAATTGATAAACGAGAAATAAAATCAACGAGAGCTAAGGCAACAATTTTACTGATTTGAAATTGCTCACTAATAAGTATTTTGGGCGAAATAATTACTGAAAAGGTTAAATTTTGTCCAGGATTACTTTCCCAAGAACTACCCATTTGTCCTCTACCATGTAATTGATTTTTAGCTACAATAGTTGTTCCTTCCGAAACATAAGTAAACTCTTTAATAAGTGATTTTGCGTATTCATTGGTAGAATCAATTTCTTGTAAATGAATTAATTTTTTATCGTGGAAAAGCGTGTTTAACATCATCCAAAAATAGAGAAATGAGGTTGTAAAATTGAAGAATTAACATTTTTTTTTAAATTGATTTTGTTCAATAGGTTTTCTGTAACTTTGCACACTTAAATTAAAAATAGTTAATGGCGAAAACAAAAAAAATTGATGATAAGCAACTTCTTATGGATGTTATCATTAAAGGACTTCAAGACAAAAAAGCAGAAAATATTATGTGTATTGATATGCGAAAATTAGAAAATGCAGTATCAGAATATTTTATTATTTGCACAGGAACATCAAGCACACACGTTGCTGCTTTAGGTGGTGCTGTTGAAGAAGAAGTCAGGAAAACCTTAAAAGACAGACCTTGGCATACCGAAGGATATCAAAATGCTGAATGGGTTTTGTTGGATTATGTAAATGTGGTGGCACATATTTTTCAGGCAGAACAACGGGATTTTTATAATTTAGAAGGATTGTGGGCTGATGCAAAAATCACAAAATTAAAACAAGCATAAATTAATTATTTGATGGAAAAAAAGAAAGAAGAAACAAAGAAAGAAGAAAACAAAAAGACCTTTAAACCAAAAATTGGAGGTAATAGTAATAATAATCCTAAAAAACCATTTAGTTTTTATTGGATATATGCTGTTGTTGGTATCGCACTTTTGTCATTGCAGTTATTAAATTGGAGTGGAGGAGCTTCTGTTATTACAGAAGCTGAATTTGAAGCCATGGTAATGAACAATGATGTGGAAGAAGTTATTGTTGTTAAAAATAAAGGCATAGCAAAAGTTACATTAACAAAAGAGGCTTTAGCGAAAGAAGAACATGCCAGAAAAATTAAAAATAATAGTGTTAATGCATCCAAAAATGGACCTCATTATACTTTTGAATTTAACTCATTAGATAATTTTGATAAGGAATTAAAAAGATGGTCAGAAGATAAAAATTTAAAATATAAAACAATAACCGAAGAAGATTGGCTAGGAGGAATAATTGGATTTATGTTGCCAATATTGATTATTATTGGAATTTGGATGTTTTTAATGAAAAGAATGTCTGGTGGAGCTGGTCCTGGTGGTCAAATATTTAATATTGGAAAATCAAAAGCACAACTGTTTGATAAAGAAAAAAGCATAAAAGTAACCTTCGATGACGTTGCTGGTTTGGAGGGTGCAAAAGAAGAAGTACAAGAAATAGTAGATTTCTTAAAAAAACCAGAAAAATATACCAACTTAGGAGCAAAAATTCCAAAAGGAGCATTGTTAGTTGGTCCTCCTGGCACAGGAAAAACCTTATTAGCAAGAGCAGTAGCTGGAGAAGCTAAAGTACCTTTTTTCTCGCTTTCAGGTTCGGATTTTGTTGAAATGTTTGTTGGTGTTGGTGCTTCTAGAGTTAGAGATTTATTTAAACAAGCAAAGGATAAATCACCTTCCATTATTTTTATTGATGAAATTGATGCTATTGGGCGAGCAAGAGGAAAAGGAATGGCTCAAGGAGCAAACGATGAAAGAGAAAACACCCTAAATCAATTACTAACAGAAATGGATGGTTTTGGTACTAATACAGGCGTAATTGTTTTAGCAGCAACCAACAGAGCCGATGTATTAGATAGAGCATTAGTTCGTCCAGGGCGTTTTGATAGGCAAATTCATGTTGATTTACCTGAGGTGCATGAACGAGAAGAAATTTTTAAAGTACACTTAAAACCACTAAAAGTTGATGATACGGTTGATCGTATTTTCTTAGCAAAACAAACACCTGGTTTTTCGGGTGCTGATATTGCCAATATTTGCAATGAAGCAGCATTGATTGCAGCTCGTCAAAATAAAAAGAAAATTGATAAACAAGATTTTTTAGATGCTGTTGATAGAGTAATAGGAGGATTAGAAAAGAAAAATAAAATCATTTCTGACCATGAGCGTAAAGCAATTGCTTTTCATGAAGCGGGTCATGCTGCTGTTAGCTGGTTAGTTAAATATGCTTCACCTTTAGTTAAGGTTACCATTATCCCTAGAGGTCGTTCGTTGGGTGCTGCATGGTACTTGCCTGAAGAAAGACAAATTACCACAACCGAACAACTAAAAGATGAAATGTGTGCAGCTTTAGGAGGTAGAGCAGCCGAACAGCTTATGTTTGGAAAAATTTCTACAGGTGCATTGAGCGATTTGGAAAAAATAACCAAACAAGCCTATGCAATGATAAGCATTTACGGATTAAGTGAACGACTGGGAAATATTAGTTACTATGATTCATCAGGACAATCTGACTATTCTTTTTCTAAACCTTACTCAGAAAAAACAGCTCAATTAATTGATGAGGAAGTAAGTAAACTTATTGATGAATCTTATCAACGAACACTTGCTATTCTTGATAAAAATAAAGACAAATTAATATTACTTGCAGAAAAATTATTAGAAAAAGAAGTTATTTTTAGAGATGATTTAGAAGCAATTTTTGGAAGAAGTGCGTTTGAAGAAGAATTGAAAGAAGAAAAGAAAAGTTCTAAGAAAAAAGTGCAACCAGTTGTTGTTAGTGAAGATGAAGCTGATGCGACAGATAAAACAATTCCTTTAAATGAAGGAAAACCGGTAGATGAATCTACTATTGAAAAAGAAAGTTAATGTCTCAAAAGTGGGTGCTAATTCATACAACAAGCAATGCCAATTCGGCACAAATTGTAAAGGGTGTTTTGGAAAACAATGCAATTAATGTTGTTATAATTAATAAAAGAGATTCGATGCACTTGCACTTAACTAATGCAGTTATTGAATTATATGTTAACCCAAATGATGTTGTTAATGCTAAACACATTATTGAAAAAAACAAATTAAATTAACAAATGCTTCAACGAACCATAACTGGATTTTTTTTCGTATCTATTTTGTTGGCAGCTGTTTATTTCGGTGCTTATTCAACACTTTTTATTTTTATCATTATTGTTTTGTTGGGTATTGATGAGTTTTATTCGTTAGTAAAAAAAAGTAAAGAAATTAAGCCAATTGCTTTTTTTGGAACATTTGCAGGGTTAGTTATCTTTCTTTTGTTGGCAATGGCTGCACAGCAAACTATTCCTTATAGATA
>PHDR01000270.1 GCA_002841035.1 Bacteroidetes bacterium HGW-Bacteroidetes-12
CAATGTTTCCATGCTTTTTTCGGCTAGCATATAGGAGAATCCAAAATCTAAAGTAGTGTAATCATTAAACTTGTATTTTAATGAGAGATCGTTTTCAAAACCTAAATACGAATTAATAATAGCCGCATTCTTATCCAGCACATTGTTTTGCGTGTAAAATAAATGTCCATCGGCACGTAAGGATAATTTTTTGGTAAGTTGGTAGTTTAAAAATAAGTAAGGATTAATTAGCCCTCCATTTTTTACATCTTTTGGAAAAGAAGTAAAATAATCCATATTTCCCATAAAACGGTGAGCCACACCAAACAATGGCACAAATGAATTATAGGTGTTGTTGGGATTATTTGCATCATCGCCACTTTGTATTTCGGCACCCAACGTGGTCGTAAATTTATTCGCCCATCTGTATTTTACTTCGGGCTGCACATAAAACGCATCAATTTCAATTCCACTTTTATCTGTTCCATATTGATAATAAGCAGCAGTTGTAAACGTAAAATTATTTTTTGTAAAAGTTATTCTTCCCCCACTTGTTGCCCGCAAATACATCACATCAGCATTGGTTTTATGCTCATACCCATCAACTACATTGAGCGTCATTATACTAAAAAAATTATTTATTTTATAGTTTAAATGATGAAACCCCATTACTTTATAATTATTGGTGGGCGAGTTAAAATCGGTTTCAAAAACATTTTCTTTCGATTGGCTGAAAGCTCCCATTGCATCAATAGATAGCTTGCTTGATGTATAAAACAAACGAACACCTTCGTGGGCTCGGCTAAATTGCGACCAATTGGCTGGAGAAAACAATCGATTGTTATCAACATCTACTTTCTGACGACCAATTCGTAAAGAAAATTTTTCGCTTAATGATGGTTCTACATAAGCCTCAAAAATGCCTAAGTTACTACCCGTAGAAAACTGACCCGATTCGCCAAACAAGCGAACATCTTGTATGGAAGTATGAAATAAAAAACCTTTTGTTTTATAGGTTAAATAAATTCTTGAACGGTTGTTTATAAAATAAGCCGCTTGGGTAGTATCGTTAGGTAATTGCTTGTATCCATCTCGGTATTCGGCTCTTGGTCTAAATTCTAAGCCTACTACAAATGATGTGTTTTGAGCATTTTTATTTTCGTTAATCGCTGCTGTTACTGCTAACGAATCTGCTTCTTGTTGTGTAATAATTCCTTTACGAAGCAACATATCGGTTAGGCTTGAAGGGGTTGTTTGCCCATTTACATTTATTGCATACGCTAAACACAACATAGTTGTTCCGATTAGTAATTTTTTTTTTTTTGTTCATAAAATAATTCAATATGTTTTAAAATGAATAGTGATTGATAAATTTTTTTTTAAATAGTTAGTTTTTTTGATTCCTCAGCAATAAACCGATTTACTTTTTGTTCAAAATCATGAAATTGTGTAATCGCTCTTTCACCAGCTTTGGTAATACTAGCTCCACCCCCCCCCTTTCCGCCAAGAGATTTTTCCACTAAAATTTCATTAGCACTTTCATTCATTTCTTTAACCATTTGCCAAGCTTGTCGGTAACTCATTTTCATTCCTTTTGCTGCGTTGGTAATTGACCCCACTTCTTTTATTCTTTCCAACAATTCCACACGACCTTTACCCAAAAATTTATCATCATCAGCATAAAACCAAATTCGAAAACGGATGTTATATTTTTTCTTTGCAGACATCATTGTGTTTTTAAAAACATATTGCAAATTAACAAAACAAAAAATATATGAAATATGATTTGAATCATGCTTTTTAAAGGATGTTAGATTTCCTTATAAACGGCACAACTGTTTTTTAACAATCCTTTAGAAAGTTCAAATTTTTTATTTTCATCCAACATATTAAAATCACGACTCATCAAACCAAAACCTTCATCGTAACCAATTAATGCGGTAGCTGCAAAATTGATGGTTTCTAAAGTTAGTTCTCTTAAATGAATGCAACCTTCACTTCCGCCAATTCGTTCCGAAACTTTTCTGGTAACCCCACGCTCAATTTTAATTCCTACCAACAACTTGGCTTTTAATCCAACCAAAGGACAAGCCCCATGCGGATGATTGGCAAATTCGCTTTTGGCATGAACAATTGTTTTTGTTTTTGGATCAATATGAAGGTTTAATCGAATTAAATGATAAGGGTCGAGAAAAGTTGCTTCCAACATCATGTTGCCATTTTCCAATTCAAATGCTTCAATACCGATGTCTCTTTTTGATACCAGTCGTTTTACTGGAATTCGTTCACCTGCAAGAATATAATCTTTATTCATAATATTGTTTTTAATAATCAAATTTAGAATTATTACAAAGTATATCAACTAAAAGTTTTGTCTAAATGATTTTCATCACTTAATTGGTCATTTTCAAGAAATCAGTAAGTGCATAAATTACATTATTGAAAACAAACTCAATAAATGGAGCTTTGTTATGCTTTGTTTGAGCCATTTCTAATGTTTCATAATAATGTAAACGACTGTCTTTTTCGCTACTGATGTTGGTGATAGGATAACCAGCTTGCATCAATACTAAATTCATTACCAAGCGTGCAGTTCTTCCATTTCCATCAATAAAAGGATGAATAGTAACCAACCTTTCGTGCATTTCTGCTGCCAAAACAATTGGATGCATTCTTGCTTTATTTTCATTGTAAAACAAAAAATAATCCTCCATTAATTTTGATAGTAAATAAGGCTCTGGCGGAAAATGTTTACTCCCTGAAATTCTCACATTAACATCACGGTATTTTCCAGCATTTTCTTTATCTATACCTCGCAAAATTAACCCATGAATTTGTTTTACTAAATATTCATTTAATGGAGCAGCATTGTTTATCAACTCAAAAAGCATATCAATAGCTTCGGCATGATTTACTGTTTCAAAATGTTCTCTAACAGATTTGCCACTAATTGTCAAGCCTTTTTCTATAACCAAAGCAGTTTCTTTAAGGGTCATGGTATTACCCTCAATTCTATTACTATCATAAGTATATTCCACTTTGTAGTAATCCATTAACTTGGCTAAATGAGCTTTAGATAATGGTCTTTTTTGGTCTAACTGAGCTTTAAGTTCATCTGCTTGTTTAATTAATGTATTATTATTAAACAATTTAGATTTGTAAGCCACCCTACTCTCTGCTAATTGCAAGGCTTCTAAACCATATTCTTCATCTTTAATTTCTTGATAAATTTTTTCGCTTAGCCATTGCAGAACAAGTTTTTTCGCATCTACACCATAATAATTGGCAATGGATTCCAATTGATTTTTAGATGGCACTCTACTTCCGCTTTCATACCTACTAAACAAGGTATAATCAATACCTATTGCCTCTGAAACTTCTTTCAAAGAAAGGTTCTTACTCAACCTTGCATCTTTAAGTAATTTAGCAATTGTGTTCATCTTTTTATTTTTATTGTTTTTCATGCGTCAGATTTAACTAACTAATAATCATACTTCTATGTTTGAAAAATTTTAGTGTATTCGTTTCATCTCTATCTATTTATTTTACAAATGTAGTCATATTTTTATAATATTTGACAAATTATGTCAATATTTTTCAAACTTAATGACATTTATCATATTTAAATCCACTGTAAAAGCCTAAATTTGCTTATAAATGTTGCAAAAACATACATACTACATGCTTTCTCGCATAAAAGCTCCTGCTTGTTATAAGAACATTAAGCAGCGAGATTCTTTATCATAGTCTTTACAAGAAAACGCCAAATACTGCGTTACGCTCGTTTTTAATTGCAGTCATTTACAAAAGTAAACTCCTGACAATTAAAAACTTCACAAGCCTTGTCTTTGACATTTTCTTATGAAAGACTCAAAAAAAGAAATTTTCTTGCAGACTCATCAAAATATCTTTTTTCAATCACATTATATTTTCAATTCAATTAATCATTAAAGCTGAATACTTTTCGGCTAAATAAACATATAACAGATGAAACACAAAACCATTATAGAACCTTTCAAAATTAAGTCGGTAGAACCCATTTACATGTCCACCGAAGAAGAAAGAAAAGCATTTTTAAAAAAAGAGTATAATACAGCTTCAAG
>PHDR01000271.1 GCA_002841035.1 Bacteroidetes bacterium HGW-Bacteroidetes-12
AGAAGCGTTGCAATTTCAGTGTTTTGATTGGTTATATCACCAGTAATAATGGCTTGTTCGGGGCAAACTACCACGCAAGCAGGTTGAAGTCCGATATCTACTCGGTGAGAGCAAAAATTACATTTTGCTGCTGTATTTTTTACTGGGTCGATATAAATGGAATCATAAGGACAAGCCTGCGTACAAGCTTTGCAACCCACACACCGCTCGCTGTCGAAATCAACAATTCCATCTTCGCGTTTATACAATGCAGTTACTGGGCAAATAGATATACAAGGAGCATCGCTACAATGGTTGCATCGCATAACAGAAAAAGAACGAGAATTATCAGGGAAAGTACCTTCTTCTACATATTTTACCCAAGTGCGGTTAACCCCAACAGGAACTTCGTGTTCGCTCTTACAAGCCACGGTACATGCATGACATCCGATGCATTTTCTATTGTCTATTATAAATCCTAATTTGCTAATGGTATTTTTTATTTACAGTGGTTAATAATTGCTCTTAGTGCGGGGATAGTTATCATTAAAATTCCTAATTCTGCAATTACAAATATTGTTAAAATTGATGAAATATGTTGCATAATTTCTTGAAAATTTAATTTGTTTTCTACAACCAGTTGTCCTTTCTCTGCTCCGACAAAAAATAAGAACCCCTTAAAAAATCATGACTCATTTAATTAATTGAATACAAATATATAATAAATACTTATCCTATCTACTTTATAGAGTATTGAATTTTAAAATAGTTATAAAAATTAGAAGAAAATAGACTAATTGCCTCTATGGATGATTTCTGTTAAAGTAGCTTTTTTAAGCAATTTAACGGTTTGGTTTCTAACTTCTAAAAACACCGAACGAATACCGCAAGATTCTTCATCGGTACATTCTTCGCATTTTTGATAATATTTATAAGTAACACAGGGAAGCAAAGCAATTGGTCCGTCAAACAAACGCATCACATCAGCCATATTAACATCGTTGGGCGATTTTAACAAAAAATAACCTCCACCTTTTCCTTTTTTACTGGCTAAAATTCCATCCTTTTTTAAATCGAGTAAAATAGCTTCTAAAAATTTTTGAGGAATGTGTTCGTGTTCGGCAATTTCGCTAATTAAAATTGGTGTATTGTCATTTTTCTTAGCTAAATAAACCAATGCGTTGATAGCATATTTTGTTTTTTTGGAAATCATACTATGCGAAATTAGTTATTTACAAAATATAATTTTAATTTTTTTTTACTGAAAACCAACATTTAACATATTTTAAAAAAAAGAATTAAATTTTAATGTTTATAAAATAACAAAACAATATTACATTTGCAACCTGAAACAATCATGAAAACACAATTAAATATCAAACTCTTTCGTTTTTTACATCACCCAAAGATGTATCGAATGTGTTCATTTGTTTCAATTGTTTGGAACAATCAATGCGTTGTTATTTATAAATAAGACTAACAACTTCGCTTTTTAGAAAGCAAAAAAACAATCACTTTTTTATTTTATTTCTTACGACTGAAAAGTCAAAATATTTACTGTTATGTCATTAGTTACTGATGCAATACTTGAAAAATTAAACAGCTTAATTGTTGTTGTTAATCCTTCTGGATATGTTGAATATGTTAGTCCATCTGCAAAACGAATTTTGGGTTTTGAACCCGAACACTTGGTGGGCGAGGGCTGGTGGAATTTAACCCGCGATAATGTGGAGGACAGGCAAAGCATTAAGGCGTTAACTTTGCAACAAATGAAGCAAGAAGCCTTGCTGGAAACAGCTCCTCAAGAACGTTTGTTGAAAACTGCAAACGGTAGTGAACGTTGGATTTTATGGAATACATCTAAAGGACCATTAAATACACTAGTTGGCATCGGACACGATATTACCGACCGTAAAAAAGCAGAGTTGCAACTGTTGGAGAAAAATACAGAACTACTTCAGCACAATAAAGACATGTTGGATAGCATACAATACGCCAGCAGAATACAAGAGGCTATTTTGCCCGATGTGCAGAAAATAAAAAATGCGTTTAAAGATGCCTTTGTGCTTTACCAACCCAAAGATGTGGTAAGTGGTGATTACTATTTCTTTTATCAGCAAGACAATAAAGCTTTTGTTGCTGCGGTTGATTGCACAGGTCACGGTGTGCCTGGTGCATTAATGAGTTTTATAGCCAATGGTATTCTTAAAGAAGTTATTATAAAAAAAAGAATTGAAAACCCTGCAGCTATTCTATATGCGTTGGATGAAGAACTTGCTTTGGCTTTAGACAAAGAAAATCATACGGAGACACATGATGGTATGGATGTATCTATTGGTGTTTTTGATTTTATTGAACAAACTTTTTCTTATGCAGGAGCATTCCGCCCAGTGTTGGTTGTTCGCGATAATGAGTTGATAGAAATGGAAGCTAGCCGTTACCCGATAGGGTTTTATGCCGATGTACAAAAAGTGTTTACCACCAAAACTATTGACATCAAACAAAACGATGCTTTTTACTTTTTTACGGATGGCTACTGTGACCAATTTGGCGGAGAACGGAAGAAAAAATTTAACCGTAAACAATTTAAAGAATTGTTGCTCTCGGCACAAGATATGGAAATGAGCGAACAAGAGGCTTATTTGCAATACGTGTTGCTCAACTGGAGACAAGAAGAAGCCCAAGTAGATGATGTTTTAGTGATGGGGATTAAATTTTAAATAAAAAGGAGGGAAAAAATTCTCTCCTTTTTTTATTTTGTTTTTACCACAAACTCCACTCTTCTGTTGAGTTGTCGTCCTTCTTCGGTTTTGTTATCAGCAATAGGTTTTGTTTCGCCAAAACCATTTGACGATAATCGGCTGCCGCCTATTTTTTTAGAAGTTAGGTAAGTTACTACTGCAGCTGCTCTATCTTGCGAAAGTTTAAGGTTGTCGGCATCCGCACCAACATCATCGGTATGTCCGTTAATTTCTATGGTAATGCTTGGGTTATCGGTTAATAGTTTTACCAATCTGTCTAATTCAGGAAAAGACTCTTCTTTTAAGGTAGCTTTACCAAATTCAAAGAAAATATTGTTTAGTCTTATCGCTTCGTCTTTTTGTATTGGTGCCAAATATAAATTTACTTCCATTTCTTGGTAAGCTTCAAGTTTGCTTAGGTCGAGGTTTTGGGTAACCGAATAATAATTATTAGCAGTAGCCATAAAACCATAGTTTTTACCGAAAGGCAATACAATTTTATATACCATATCTTCGGGACTGGTGCTTGCTGTCCCTACTTCTTTACCAGAAGGCAATTGTTCGTAGCTTATTTTTGCTTTTATCGGTTGGTTGGTTTTTTGGTCGATTACTTTTCCGTAAATCAATACCACGGGTTCTGGTTTGGCTTCCTTGGGCATTTTTATTCTAAAAACATCACTACTTCCATAACTGTTTTTGCTTGATGTAAAATAGGCGTATTCACCTGATGCATCAATACTAAAATAAGCATCGAAATTTGCTGAATTTATTTTTTCTCCTAAATTAACTGGTTTCGACCAATTTGTCCAGGTATCGTCTAATCGTTTTGTCATCCAAACATCAGCACCACCGTAACCACCAACTTGCCCTTCAGAAACAAAATACAAGGTTTTATCATCGGCAGCTAAAAATGGTCCAAATTCATCACCTTTTGTATTCACTACGTTTCCTAAATTTTTTGGAACACTCCAATTGTTTTCGCTTGTTTTAAAGGACACGTAAAGGTCTTTTTCTCCAAAGCCTTTCTTTTTTTCGATAGCCATTAAAAGGTATTGCCCACTATTAGAAAGATAATAATTTACATATTTATTAAGGTTTTCGTACTTCTCAATTACTTGACCTTTTGGAAAACTCCAGCCACCACGTTGGCGAAAACTAATAGAACAGCCACCACCAGAAACACTTCCATCAAAATATTTGTACAGATTGGAGAGTAGAATAGTGTTGCCATCGGGAGTAATTGATTGAACTGAAGTTGAATAACCAGGGACATTTAGTGGTGTGCCTATATTTTGGATGG
>PHDR01000272.1 GCA_002841035.1 Bacteroidetes bacterium HGW-Bacteroidetes-12
TTAGCTTCCCTCAACAAAATTGCATTAATAGGTGTAATTATTAATGTTGGACTAAATAGTTTTTTAATTCCTGAATATAAAGCATTAGGAGCTGCTTATGCTAGTTTGATTACACAATGTATTATTATCATTGGGCAAATTTATCTTTCCAAAAAAATCTTCTCTTTTACTATCAATTATTTCTTCATCTTTAGGATGATTATATTTTTGATAACCTTATTTTTCACTCTTTATTGGATAGCAAAACTAATTGATGAATTTACTTTACAAATGGGAATATCCCTACTATGTGCCTTCATACTGGGATTAATATTGAAAATTATTGACCCAAAAGAAATAATGAGAATTTTGTTGAAAAGCGAGATGTAACTCCTTAGTACACCCGAACCAACTCAAAGTTTCTAAAATTCAGAATGTAGCATGATTTATTTTCATAGCCACTTTCTACACCTGTTTTATGAAAATTAAATTGAGTTGATGTGCCTGTTCGTTTATAAGAGCTATAAATAGCAGGATGTTTAATTGTTCCATAATTCAATAATGCTGTGCCAAAATAAGTAGCAATATCATACCCTAACAAGGTTGTTTTTGAAGGATAAGTTTCATTTTCAGCGATATATGTTTGAATAACTGTAGTTGTAACACTGTCTTTTTCATTTACAAAGTTATTTACAGGCAAATAAACATGTAGCATCTCAAAAGAAGTTAATTCTATGTTTTCAAAGTTCAACCATTCTTCTAAACCAATAAGCGTTACTTGGTAATCCTTATAATCCTTTTTTGATAAATTTGTAACTAAATAATTAAACAAATCAGTGATGTAAGATTGATTAATAGATGGGACAAAAATTACATTATTTTTTGTTGCCGAAAATTTACTAGCCAATTCACTAAAATTTCTATCAATTTTCAGCACTTTAATGGCTGCATACATGAGTGTATCATCGCTTAACAGTATTCTTTCTTTGTAGGCTTTCACCAATGGTTCTATTAATGATTTTTCGGGTGAAGCATTGTGAACCAAAGCAACTAAATTTTGTGTTTTAAAACTATCAACTAAAAGTGTTGCTAATTGGTCTATCATCCCAGTTTGTGATGGAATTACTTTATGAACCATTTGGTTTCCAAGAAGCACTTTGTTTACTTGTCGAACAGGGCTAACAATAGGAATTTGATTGGCATTAGCAAATTTGGCTGTTACCTCAAAATTACTTTGATAAAGTGGTCCAACTATTAAATCTAACAATTTCAACTCAGGTTTTTCCAAAATGGAAGCTACCCGAATAGAATCTTGTCCGTTGGTGTCATACACATACAATTCAAATTTTCTATTCTCTGTTGAAATACTATTCAATGCAAATAAAAATCCATTATAAAATTCTACAGCAAATGTTGATTTAGGATAAATTTTAGCCCTTTCAAGTGCACTTCTATTTTCTATGAATTGTTGATTATCTCTAACATAAAAAGGCAACATCAATCCAATTTTATAAACAGATTTACTCGATTTTGAGGTATCAAATGCTTGTTCTAAAACAGAAAGTAATTCACTACTAATTAGGGTATCTTTTCTATTGAGTGCATGATTAGTTTTATTTTGTTTAATAGGAATAAAAATCTTTTCTCCTTCCTTCAAACCTTGCGAAAATCCTTTATTTACTAAACTTAATGAATCAATTGAAACTTTATAAAGTTTACTAATCCCATATACTGTTTCTCCTTTTTTAACCACATGTTCTTTCCAAATAAGAGCTATTTTTTCTTTCTCTTTTTGCTCTGATCTAATTTGCTTAACTGGAATGTTTATTAACTGTCCTTCGCTCAAATTTTCTGTTAAATCAGGATTTACTGCCATAATCTCCTTAATTTTAACATTGTATATTTTTGAAATAGCATAAAGTGTTTGTTGTGGCAGAACCTCATGCTTAATTACATTTCCGTTAAACGTATTTTCTATTTCTGCCTCCTTTTTTGCAGGTAAAAAAAGTTTTTCACCTATGCTCAAACCATCGAGTGTGCTTGGGTTTTCTCGTTTAATAATATCAATTGGAACATTATATTTTTTTGAAATCGCATAAAGCGATTCACTTTTTTCTACAATGTGAATATAATAAGGTTTTCCGTTTACTTGATGTACTTCCAACGAATCTAATTGCTGAGCAGCAACACCAAAAGTTATTAAAAGCAGTATGCCAACCAATAGTAGTATGTTTTTTATGAGGTTCATGTTTTTATGTGGAGATTGGAGATTATTTAAAATTTAACACTTAAAATTTAAAATTGAATAGACTCACTCCCACTCAATAGTAGCAGGTGGCTTAGAACTAATATCATACACCACTCTATTCACTCCTTTTACTTTATTAATAATATCATTAGATACTTTTGCTAAAAACTCATAAGGCAAATGACACCAATCGGCAGTCATTCCATCGGTAGAAGATACCGCTCGGAGTGCAACTACTTTTTCATAGGTACGCTCATCGCCCATCACACCAACCGATTGCACAGGAAGTAAAATAGCTCCTGCCTGCCAAACCTCGTTATATAAATTTGCTTTTTTCAAACTTTCTATAAAAATAAAATCTACCTCTTGCAATAGTTGTACCTTTTCTGGTGTAATATCTCCTAAAATACGAATTGCCAAGCCTGGCCCTGGAAAAGGATGTCTGCCCAACAAATCATCATTCAATCCTAGTGTTTTTCCTACCCTTCGTACTTCATCTTTAAACAACAAACGCAAAGGTTCAACAATTTTTAATTTCATATAATCGGGTAAACCGCCCACATTATGATGCGATTTTATGGTTTGAGATGCTCCTCCGTTCACAGAAACTGATTCTATTACATCAGGATAAATAGTGCCTTGAGCCAACCAACTTACATCAGTAATAGTATGAGCCTCTTCATCAAAAACATCAATAAATACTTTTCCTATGGCTTTTCTTTTTTGTTCGGGATCGGAAATGGTTGCTAACGCATTGTAAAACTTTTGTTTAGCATCAACACCTTTTACATTCAAACCCAAATGTTTGTATTGTTCCAACACGTTTTCAAATTCATTTTTTCGGAGCAATCCGTTATCAACAAAAATACAATATAAATTTTTACCAATGGCTTGATGCAACAAAACAGCAGCTACAGTAGAATCTACACCGCCAGATAAACCCAATACTACTTTGTCGTTTCCTATCTTGGTTTTCAAGTCTTCCACTGTTGTTTCAACAAACAAATCGGGAGTCCAATCCTGTGAAAATCCGCTAATACTGACTAAAAAATTTTTAAGAATTTTTGCTCCTTCGGTGCTGTGGTAAACTTCGGGATGAAACTGAATGGCATAGGTTTCTTCGCCTTCAAACTGAAAACCAGCATTTTCAACATCAGCAGTACTCGCAATAATTTTTGTGTTTAATGGTAACGATTGTATGGTATCTCCGTGGCTCATCCATACTTGCGAATTTTGGCTAAGTCCTTGTGTTAGTTTACTTTCGGTGCTTGTAAAATCTAATTTTGCTCTGCCATATTCCCTGGTGTTAGATGGCAATACTTCTCCTCCGTTGCTTTGAGCCAAATATTGAGCTCCATAACAAACGCCTAACAATGGTTTTTTCTTTCTAATATTCGATAAATCGGGTTTTGGAGCATTAACATCTCTTACAGAAAAAGGGCTTCCCGATAAAATTACGGCTTTGTATTCATCAACATTAGGCAAGTTGTTGTAAGGATGTATTTCGCAATATACGTTTAATTCTCTCACTCTTCGGGCAATAAGCTGCGTATATTGTGAGCCAAAATCTATAATTAATAATTTTTCCATAAGTGCTGCAAAGATAGTAGTTGATTTTGGTTAAGCAATTATTTTTTTATGCGATTTTCAAAGTCATTTGGTAGGTATAGAGAAATAAAAGACCGTTGCACGGTAAAATTTGATAAAAAAAAAGTAAAAAAATAAGCGTAACAATTTGTATATCAACAAAATAATTAGTATTTTTGTTGTATGAAAA
>PHDR01000273.1 GCA_002841035.1 Bacteroidetes bacterium HGW-Bacteroidetes-12
TCAAATAATGATTTCTTTCCTGTTGATTTGTAGTGTTGCTTATTCATTTCTTTATGTGTTGGTTTATACTATAAATGTACACATAATTATTTGAATATCAAAACTTTAATTTATAGAACTCCCCTAAAATGATTTTAAGGTTCATATTCTATTATTTACTTTCCAATTCCTTAATTCTTTTATCTTGTTCTATAATATAAAGCGTTAATTCTTCAATTTTTTGCAGTAGTATAGCATCCATTTGAGCAAGGTCAATTCCGTTTTCTTTCACTTCAATAGCAGAAGGGACATCAGGTAAGTGTTTGTTTTTAACTATAAAATTTTCTAATTGAATTAAAGACATTAAATTATAATTAGGTTCAAAAACAAAGTCAGACCAAACAATACTTGCAGCATCTACATTTACTCTCCTTGCTCTAATAACTCCTTCCACCGAAAGTTTAGCACCATTAACTGCGGTTGTTCCTATTCCTACATTGCCTATTGGCGGGAGTGTATTGGTTTGTGCTTTTATATAATTAAAACTAATCATAAGCACAATAAGTAAGGTTAGTGATTTATGCTTGAAGATTCTAGCGTTGTAGCGTTGTAGCGCTGTAGCGTTTTCATAGGCTAAATATTTAAAGATGAGTGGTAAAGATAAAACAACTTTTTTATAAAACAAAATTTATTTTTGATTCTTACAACTACTTTATTTTAAGAATTATAGTTTAACTCAACAAAGCAACGCCAACGTGTTTTTCATGCGTTTTATGGCTTCTGTTAATACTTCTTCTGAAGCGGCATAAGATAAACGGAGACATTCGGGGTTTCCAAAAGCATCACCACTAACTAAGGCAATTAAACCTTCATTAAGCAAAAACATACATAAATCACTAGAATTAGTGATGGTGGTATTTTTATAGGATTTTCCAAAATAGGCAGACACATCAGGGAAAAAATAAAAAGCTCCTTTTGGTTCATTTAAAACAAGACCAGGAATTTCGCTTAATAAGGAAAAAACTAAATTCCTTCTTTTTTCAAAGGCAATAACCATTTCGCTAACCACAGAAGCATCAGCTTCTAGGGCTGCTTGAGCTGCCTTTTGGGCAATGCTGCAAGTTCCAGAAGTAAATTGTCCTTGCATTTTTGTACAAGCATCAGCAATCCATTTGGGAGCACCAATGTAGCCAATTCTCCAACCCGTCATGGCAAATCCTTTAGAAACGCCATTTATAGTTACTACTTGCTCATTTATAAAGTCAAATTGAGCAATACTTTCATGTTTTCCAATAAAATTAATGTGTTCGTAAATCTCATCAGAAACAATAATGATATCAGGGTAATTTTTAAGCAGTTGAGCAATTTCAAAAAGTTCTTCTTTGGTATAAACAGAACCACTCGGATTGCAAGGAGAGCTAAACCAAAGCATTCTGGTTTTAGGTGTAATGGCTGCTTTTATTTGAGCAGGAGTAACTTTAAAATCGGTTGAAATAGAAGAAGAAATTAAAACAGGAGTTGCTTCAGCAATTTTTATCATTTCAATGTAACTTACCCAATACGGAGCTAACAATATGACTTCATCACCAGGGTTTAAGATGCTTAATGCTAAATTGGTAAGGGAGTGTTTTGCCCCAGTGGAAACAACAATTTGTTCAGGGGAATAATCCAACTTATTATCTCTCTTAAATTTTTTAGAAATAGCTTGTCTTAATTCTAAATAACCAGGAACAGGAGTGTAGTGGGTATAATTTTCATCCAACGCTTTTTTTGCGGCATCTTTAATGAAATCTGGCGTATTAAAATCGGGTTCTCCAATACTAAGGCTAATAACATCTTTTCCTTCGGCTTGTAATTCTCTGCTTAACCTTGCCATAGCCAATGTCTGTGATTCGCTAAGATTGTTAATTCTGTTAGATAATGTTTTGTTCATGTAATGAAATTGTATATATAAAAGGCGAAATTAATAAAATTGATATTCCAATTGATATATATATAAAGATTTATTCTTTGAAAGGTTTATTGGCTATAGTTCTTGTGAATTGTCAGAATCATTCATATTAATATGTAAATTTGCCATATAAAATTTATTAAAATGTTAGTAGTTATTTCTCCAGCAAAAAAGTTGGATACATCAGGAGTAAAACATCAAAAATTCACTGTTCCTTCATTTATCAATCAATCAGAACAATTAATTCAACAACTAAGAAAGCTTTCGCCTAAAGATTTAAAGCAATTGATGAAAATTAGTGATGATTTGGCTGAACTAAATAATCAAAGGTATTTTTCTTGGAATAAGAAACATGATTTAGAGAAATGCAAACAGGCTTTATTCGCATTTACTGGAGAGGTTTATGCAGGATTGAATGCAATTTCTTTTTCTGAATCAGAAGTTGAGAATGCTCAAAAACATTTAAGAATTTTATCTGGGCTTTATGGCGTTTTAAAACCTTTGGATTTAATACACCCTTATCGGTTGGAAATGGGGACAAAATTGAAAATAGAAAATTATTCTAATTTATATGAATTTTGGAGAGATGTTATTGTTGATGATATCAATAAATCAATAAAAGAAAATAAAGATAAAGTGCTAATAAATTTAGCTTCTAATGAATATTTTAAAGCAATAAATAAAAAGAAATTAATAGCCCCTGTAATCACACCTGTTTTTAAAGATTTTAATAAAGGAAGCTATAAAACAGTAATGATGTATGCAAAAAAAGCAAGAGGAGCAATGGCTTCTTTTATTTTGAAAAATAAAATTACAAAACCAGAAGAATTAACCGCTTTTGATATAGATGGTTATCTTTTCAATAAAGATGTTTCTAACGAAAATGAATTTGTTTTTTATAGAGGGTAGCTATATTATTAAAAGATTAAAAAAGTGCTAAAAAATGAATAATATAATTACACTAGGATATTCGCCTTGCCCGAATGATACATTTATTTTTGATGCGTTGGTGCATAAAAAAATTGATACTGAAGGGTTGGATTTTAATGTAGTTTTAGCAGATGTTGAAGAATTGAATCAAAAAGCATTTCAAGAAAAATTAGATGTTACAAAGCTTAGTTTTCATGCAATGGGGTTTTTAACAAATAAGTATGTATTGCTTACTTCAGGAAGTGCGTTGGGAAAAGGTTGTGGTCCATTATTGGTTCAAAGTTCTGATGTTCAAAGTTTAAAGTTAGCTGATGCTAAAATAGCGATTCCGGGAGAGTACACCACTGCTAATTTTTTATTAAGTATTGCTTATCCAGAAGCTACAAATAAAGTAGAGATGTTATTTTCGGACATTGAGAATGAGGTTTTAAGAGGAAATGTTGATGCTGGTTTAATCATACATGAAAATAGATTTACGTATCAAGAAAAAGGATTAAAAAAAATAATTGATTTAGGAGAATATTGGGAGCAAACAACGGGTGCGTTAATTCCACTTGGTGGAATAGCTATAAAACGAACATTTTCAATTGAAATTCAACAAAAAATAAATCGATTAATAAAAAAAAGCATTGAATTTGCGTTTGCCAATCCTGAATCTCCATTGAGTTATATGCAACAAAATGCCCAAGAAATGAATGAAGAAGTAATGATGCAACATGTTGGTCTTTATGTGAATGAATATTCGATTGATTTAGGCAGCGAAGGTAAAAATGCCATTGAAAAAATGTTTAGTTTAGCTCAGGAAAAAGGGATAATTCCAAAAAATGTAAACTCGTTATTTGTTAATAGTTAATGGTCATCCTCTTTTAACTTTTAACTTTTAATTTTTAATTTTATATATGATAGTAGTAACAGGAGCCGCAGGGTTTATAGCTAGTTGTTTAGTAAGTAAATTAAATGAATCTGGTTATAAAGACATTGTTTTGGTTGATGATTTTTCTAATACAGAAAAAAACAAAAATTTTAAAGGAAAAACCTACACTGATAAAATAGAACGTAATGTTTTTTCTGAATGGTTAGATAAAAATCATCAATTGGTTGAATTTGTTTTTCATATAGGAGCAAGAACAGA
>PHDR01000274.1 GCA_002841035.1 Bacteroidetes bacterium HGW-Bacteroidetes-12
GCGGTAATCAGCGTAATCTGCGGGAAACAAATTGATGTGTGAATGTGTGAATGAAAATCAGCGGTAATCAGCGTAATCTGCGGGAAACAAATTGATGTGAAAATGTGAAAATGTGAGAATGAAAATCTGCGGGAAAAATGTGAAACTATAAAAATGAAACTAAAAATAATTATAAGTGGAGGAGGTACAGGCGGACACATATTCCCAGCTATTGCTATTGCCAATGCTATTATGGAAAAATATCCCCAAACCGAAATACTTTTTGTTGGTGCCGAAGGTAAAATGGAAATGGAAAAAGTTCCTGCAGCAGGTTATAAAATTATTGGGTTGCCTATAATGGGATTGCAACGCAGACTTACATTAGAAAACTTAAAATTTCCTTTTAAACTTTTGGCAAGTATGCTTAAAGCCAACAAAATAATAAAAGAATTTAAACCCGATGTTGTAGTAGGCGTTGGAGGATATGCTAGCGGACCTTTATTGAAAGCCGCAACAAAAAAAGGTGTTCCTGCATTAATTCAAGAACAAAATTCATACCCTGGAATTACAAATAAACTGTTGGCGAGCAAAGTGCAAAAAATTTGTGTTGCCTATCAAGAAATGGAGCGATTTTTTCCAAAAGAAAAAATAATTATTACAGGAAATCCTGTTCGGCAAGACATTAAAAACATAGCCGAAAAACGAGTTAGTGGGTTAGAACATTTTGGGCTACAAGCCGATAAAAAAACAGTACTTATTATTGGTGGAAGTTTAGGAGCTAGAACCATTAACGAAAGCATAGAATTGGGCTTAGAAATTTTCGCCAAAAATAACGTGCAAATTCTTTGGCAAACAGGGAGTTGGTTTGCCGATCGAGCAGCAAAAGCAACTGCGAAATTTAACGAAAACGGAATTAAAACCTTGCCATTTATAACCAAAATGGACTATGCGTATGCTGTTGCAGATGTTGTAATTTCAAGAGCTGGAGCAAGTTCAATTTCCGAATTGTGCTTGGTGGCTAAACCAGCTATTTTTGTGCCTTCGCCCAATGTTGCCGAAGACCATCAAACAAAAAACGCAATGGCATTAGTAAATAAAAATGCTGCAATTTTGGTAAAAGATATAGATGCCAACCAAAATTTAGTGCAAGAAACATTGTTATTAATAAAAGATGTAGCAAAACAAGTATTATTAAAAGAAAATATAACTAAAATGGCATTTAACAATTCCGCTTCAATAATTGCCGATGAAGTGGTGAAGTTAGGAGGTAGAAATTAGTAGTTAGGAGATAGTAGTTAGGAAATTACCTAAACTTCGGTCTTCCAACTTCCAACTTCCAACTTCCACCTTCCAACTTTAAAAACTTATTATGAACATTAAAAACTTACATATCGTTTACTTTTTAGGTGTTGGAGGCATCGGAATGAGTGCGTTGGCTCGCTATTTTTTAGCGTCAGGTTGCAATGTGTTGGGTTACGATAAAACAAAAACAGTATTAACTTCTCAGCTGGAAAAGGAAGGTGTGAAAATTCATTACCAAGAAGATGTTGCATTCATACCAAACGAAATAAAATCAAAACAAGAAAACACGCTTGTAATTTATACGCCTGCCATTCCAAAAGACAACAACGAGTTTCTTTTTTTTCAGCAGCAACAAATTCGCATATACAAACGCTCCGAAGTGTTAGGGTTAATTTCACAAAATTATTTTACCATTGCTGTTGCCGGAACACACGGAAAAACAACCACTTCGTCAATTATTGCGCATCTTTTGCAAAGTTGTGGTGTGCCTTGTAATGCTTTTTTAGGGGGAATTAGCCTCAATTTTAATTCAAACTTAGTGTTAAATTCCGAAGCTAAAATTATGGTGGTCGAAGCCGATGAGTTTGACCGTTCTTTTTTAACGCTTTCGCCAGATATTGCTATTATTACCTCTTTAGATGCCGATCATTTAGATATTTATGAAGATAAAGCCACAATGCACCAAGCCTATCAAGATTTTACCCATAAAATTAAAGTTGGAGGAACATTGCTTACCAAAAAAACTTACTTAACAATGTTAAATCTTCCCTCAACCATTCACACAAAAACATATTCTATTTCGGAAAATGCTGATTATGAAGGAAAAAACAGAACAATAAACAACGGTAATTTTGTAATTGATGTTAAAACGCCATCTAATTTTATAGCAAACGTAGAAATTGGTTTGCCAGGCATTCACAATACAGAAAATAGTTTAGCAGCTTTTGCGGTTGCCGATTTGCTACAAATTGATAATCAAAAAATTAAAGCAGCATTAGCAAGTTACAAAGGCGTTCAACGCAGGTTTCAATTTCATATTAAAACACCAAATTTGGTTTATTTAGATGATTATGCACATCACCCAACCGAACTTTCGGCTTGCATTTTATCGATAAAAGAACTTTTTCCCAACAAAAAAATTACAGGAATTTTCCAACCACATTTATTTACCCGAACTAGAGATTTTGCCGATGAATTTGCACAAAGTTTATCACTATTAGACACACTTATTTTGTTGGATATTTACCCAGCCCGAGAACTTCCAATTGAAGGCGTTACCTCGCAAATGTTGTTAGATAAAGTAACCATAAACAATAAAAAAATAATAAAAAAAGAAGATGTAATTTATGAATTAAAACAAACAAAATTAGAAATACTCGTAACACTCGGAGCAGGCAACATTGATGAATTAGTTGAGCCGATTGCCGAATTTTTAAAACAAAAAGTATAAAAAACAACAATTATCAACTAAAAAATTGAAAAAAATAATAAACATAGCACTTTGGTTAATAGCACTTTCGTTGATTGTTGTAGGATTAAGTTTTGCCAATAAAAATCAACAAAAAGTAAAACTAACAACGCCCATAATTAAAATAGATTATGCTTCGGAAAACAGATTTATTGACGAAAATGATGTGTTAAAAGAAGTGATACAAACGGAAAATGATACAACACGATTATTAAATTTACTCGATGTTGCACAAATTGAAGAACGCTTAAAAAATAATTTCGCCATAAAAAATGCTCAAGTTTATAAAACCGTAGATGGAAAATTAGAAGTTTCGGTGGTGCAAAATCGCCCAATTGTTCGGGTCATCAACAACAAAAATGAAAGTTATTATATTGATGAAGATGGTTTTTTAATGCCCACTTCCACAAAATTTACAGCTCGTTTGTTGGTAGTAAATGGAAATATTTTTTCGAGATACACATCTTACAATAAGCAAAAACTTGATTTAATGTCAGATAGCCTCAAAGCAACCACCCTATTAGACGAACTTTATCAACTAGCAACTTTCATTGATGGTTCGGAATTTTGGAAGGCACAAATTGAACAAATCTATGTTAATAAAGAGTTAGAAATTGAACTTATACCAAAGGTAGGAAATCATATTATTGTATTTGGAAAACCGAATAACATAAACGCAAAGTTTAAAAAATTAATTGTATTTTATGAAAAAGGATTGAGTAAAACGGGTTGGAACGAATACTCAAAAATTAATTTAAGCTATAAAAATCAAATCGTTTGCACAAAAATTTATAATTAATTATGGAAGAAGAAAAATCTGAAATCATCGTTGGCTTAGACATCGGAACTACCAAAATTGTTGCTATTGTTGGAAGAAAAAACGAACATGGTAAAATAGAAATTTTAGGCATGGGAAAATCTGATTCTATTGGTGTTTCCAGGGGTGTAGTTTCTAACATTGATAAAACTGTTGAATCCATTCGGTTGGCGGTTGAACAAGCAGAACTAAAATCGGGTGTTGATATTAAGGTAGTTAATGTTGGCATAGCTGGTCAGCACATTAAAAGCCTTCAACACCGAGGAATAAAAGTGAGAAACAGCGTTGAAGATGAAATTAGCCAAGGCGATATTGATATGTTGATTGAAGATATGTATAAGCTAGTTATGTTGCCAGGCGAAGAAATTATTCATGTACTTCCTCAAGAATATATTGTTGATAATGAA
>PHDR01000275.1 GCA_002841035.1 Bacteroidetes bacterium HGW-Bacteroidetes-12
ACTTCCAGCAAAATATGATGCAGACCGTGCAGGTTATTATTTCCGATGTACATTCCTGGTCTAAGCCGAATGTGTTCTTTCCAATCTAAAGAGCGAATATTATCTTCGTTATAATTTGATTCTTCTACCATAATTAAAAAAAGTGAATAAAAAACCGAAATTAGGTTTTTTTTAAAAATAAAATATCCTCTATAAAAAGGGTTTTTAAAGATTTATTAACAATAAAGTGTGGTAAAATAAACTTACCTTTTTGTTAACTTCTTTTTAACGGTAGTGGTGTTTGTTCTTATTTCAACGATGTAATTTCCTGCAGCTAGTTGAGAAATATCCAATTCATAATTATTTATTTCAAATAATAATGTAGTTTGTATTTCTTGCTTTCCTTCTATATTAAAAACCGTTATCTCTTTTAAATATTCGTTTGTACTTACATTTAATGTTGAAAACGCTGGATTAGGATAAACAGTAACTTTAGGAGAAACTTGTTCTATTTTCTCTATAGAAGTAATTAGTGTATTACTTGAAATCAACCATAATTCTGGGTCAAAGAAAACAGAATCAATAGCAAAAGGAACGCTAGCTGTGAATTGTTGTCCTGAAAATTGGTGTTCAAATACAAAAGTAGTGTCTTGCCCCTGCCCTTTTACATAAATAGGAATTGGCATCTCAAAAAAAGAAACAGAAGGATGTGATTGGGTTTGATTAACATTGAAAGCAACAGAATTGCCTGTTTGACTCCAACTTATTTGATAAGAAGGATGTCCTTCACCAAAATACCAATCATTAAAAAATTCAGTAAGATTTTGTCCGCTAACTGTTTCTAAATGTGTTTTTAAATCACTTGTTTTAGCATAGTTATATGCCAAATTAGGGTCATCTAAATAATTTCTCACTCCTTGAAAAAAATTGTTCTCGCCTAATTTCCATTCCAACATTCTCAATAAATAAGCTCCTTTTCTATAGGTTAACCTACCACTAAAAGTTCTGCTAACATCAGAGGTGTCGGTATTAAATACGGAACCATCTGGCAGTGAAACAATGTTATCAAGTGTTTGTTGTCTCCATGCCCACCAAAAAGTAGGAGCAAAGTGTTTGTGTGCTAATCCTGTGAGATACGTTGCAAAACCTTCATTTAACCAGATTTCTTCCCAGCTTCCACAAGTTACTTTGTTTCCAAACCATTGATGAGCCAATTCATGAGCCATTAAGCTAAAGCTCACATTATTCATAGAACTCATTGTTTGATGTTCCATGCCTCCACCTCTTGCATATTGAGCATGTCCATACTTTTCATTCATAAAAGGGTAAGCACCAAAGAGTGTATCAAAAAGTTGAAACATAGGTTCTATTGAGGGAGTAGTTGAAGCCCAAGATAATGAGTCTTCAGGAAAAACATAATTCACAACTGGAAGCAAGCCTGTGCTTAAGGTTACTGTATCTACATAAACGGAAAAGTTAGTTACGGTTAATGAAATAAGGTAAGCAGCAATTGGATAATTATGTTTCCAATGATACGTTGTGCTAGAACCAACAATAGTTTCTGCTACCAATAAGCCATGAGAAGCGGCTCTATATTGTGATGGGGTGGTTATTAAAACAGAAATTGAATCTATTTTATCTGTTAAATCTTGTTTACAAGGCCACCAATCTAATGCTCCATAAGGTTCGGATAAAGTCCAGATTATGCTATCGTTATTGTGAGATCCTTGCTCAAACGAACCAAACCCATTGGGAGAAACAACTGGAGCTCCTTGATAAAAAACAGTGATAGAGTCTAATGTGTTTAAAGGTAGTGTTGCGGGCAATGCTATTTGTAGTATATTTCCTGATAATTGATTAAACGATAATGTGTTGGAGTTATAAACAACTGAATCTATGGTAAGTGCATTAGAACAATCAAAATAGATATCATTAAAATTAGTAATTAAGGGAATGAAATGAAAAGTTATTTTTCCTTTAATGTAATAAATTTCAGGATTTACTTCCCATTCTAATTTAGCAAATTTTAAATCATAGTTGCTCGCTTGAGGAACGCCTTTGTTTATATGTTTATACTTAGAAAATCCTTTTGATTCGTTTAGCAACAAGTTGTCAAAATCTTGTTCAGAAAAAGTTTGAGAAAAAATTGTATTAGGGAAAAAAAAAAATATAACTAATAATAAAGCAGCATTTTTCATTTATATTTTTTTATTGAAAATCCTTGCAAACGCACAATGGGTTATTTTTTTGTTTAAGAAAGCAACTCAACATTTAGTTTTCGTCTTCGGCTGCTTTTTCCAATTCGTCTAATTTTTTATCTGCATCTTCAGCTCCAGCCACCCTAACCTTTCCTTTTTTTATTTCGGCATTGTCTTCATCATCTTCATCGCTATAGAATTTTTTCATTATTTTATCTTTCTCTTTGGCTTTTTCTTTTCGTTCTTCCATTTTTTTCTTATCCAATTCATCTGGATCGTCTTTTTTAAACACGGCAACTAATTTTTTTGCTTTTGCAGCATTTTCACTATCTCCATTTTGAGTAAAATATTCTTCTAAAATTAACATTCCGTGAGCTAAAACACCTGCCGTTGCTTTTGAAGGCTTGTAGTTTTCATCAATATGCTTAAGAGCTTCTTTTACATTTTTATCTCCTTCAACAGCATTCAACGATTTTATTTCACATATTCCTTGCCACAGCAATAGCACATAATCATTAGGGAGAGCTTTAAATGCATTTTTATATTCAATAGCTGCTTTTCGGGGTTGTTCCATCAAAAAGAAATGTTGTCCTAATTTGTTTGACGTGTCTGCAATAGAATTAAAGAAATTGTTGATACACAGAATAGCAGAGATTAATGACGTAACATTTTTAAATGCCATTAAAACTATTCTTGACACTAAATCGCAATCCCAAACAATAATACTTACTTCTGAGCAACGTTATGAGATTCAGGAATCAAGAAAGGAGATTGAGCAAGGACTGTTTATTGAACAAGTTGAACTCGACAAGGAATTTAATAAATGGTTAAGCGCAAAATAGTTTGGTCGAATAGAGCCAATATTAGACTTTTTAAAATCCTTGAGTTTTATACAGAAAGAAATAAAAGTGCTACTTATTCAAAAAAGTTGTACAAAAAGTTTATTAAAGAACTATCACTTTTAAAAAAGCAACCAGAACTGGGTATTAAAACAGAAACTGATAATATTCGTGGGCTAATAGTTGAAGAATTCATAATATACTATGAAATTTACCCTGAAATGATTGTTGTCCATACGGTTTGGGATTGTAGACAAAATCCAGATATATTAAAAATTAAGTAAAATATTCCCTTATAAATTAAAGACTAGGTAACATAAGTTTCGTTGGATTCTGATGTTATCATAATCCCTGTAATTTTCACAACCCAAGCCCTTGATTTCTCTACAAACAAAAAGCAGTTGACAAGAATTACTCATTGCCAACTGCTTTTTGCATTTTGTACTTTTAAAATTATCCACCACAATTTCTGTATGCCATGTAGGGATATTTAAAATCGGTTGGCGGAACAAGTGTTTCCTTTACTGTACGTGGGCTAGTCCATCGTAGTAGATTGTATGGTCCGCCTGCCTTGTCGTTTGTTCCACTTCCACGTGCACCTCCAAATGGCTGTTGGCCAACAACTGCACCCGATGGTTTATCGTTGAAATAGAAGTTCCCGGCTGCATAGCGAAGAACTGAGCACGCTTCATTCAAAGCCTTTCTATCAGTTGAAATTACAGATCCTGTTAATCCGTATGGTGAGGTCTCATCAACAATTTTAAGCGTTTCGCTCCATTTACTGTCCTCGTAAACATAAATTGTGAGAACTGGTCCAAAAATTTCCTCCTCCATTGTAACAAAATGAGGATCTTTGGTAGCAATCACGGTAGGTTCAATAAACCAACCAATACTGCTATCGCCGTTTCCACCAAAAACAATTTCAGCATCGGGTGCTTGTTTAGCCATGTTGAT
>PHDR01000276.1 GCA_002841035.1 Bacteroidetes bacterium HGW-Bacteroidetes-12
GTTGTACCGCAAGGTACCGGGGGTTCGAATCCCTCTTTCTCCGCCATCAAATAATCAAATCCCTTATTACTATTCAGTTTTAAGGGATTTTTTTTTAGCCTAATTGTATTATTTTTGTTCTTTAATGAAATTACTTTATGTATAAACTTATACAACTTTCGCTTTTTATAAGCATTATTTTTTCAAGTTGTTCAACTTCGAAGAAAATTGCAGCGTTGAAACCCGAACCCGATGATGCCGAATCTTTGGTTTATGATCATACTTCTTCATTTATTAGTTTGCCTGTAACCATAAAACTCAAAGATGTTGAAAATCAAATCAACAAAACCTTGAATGGATTAATTTATGAAGACAGCAACATAGAAGATGATAACTTAATGATTAAAGTTTGGAAACTTGCTCCAATTGTATTACTAAACAATCAAGAAGGAAAAATCAATACCATTTTACCTCTAAAAGCAGTTATACAATACCGATATGGAATAAATAAATTTGGAGTTTCCATGTATGATACCCGTGAAATTAATTTGAATGGTAAAGTAAACTTAGTGAGTAATGTTGGTTTAACCAACTGGAAAATAAATACCCAAACCGAATTAAAATCGTTGGATTGGAATGAAAGCCCAAGTATTGTTATTGCAGGAAAAGATATTTCCATCACTTATTTAATAAATCCAGCCCTTAAGTATTTTAAATCAGACATAGAAAAAAACATTGATGATGCTATAAAAAAATCGTTGGATTTTAAACCCAATGTATTGGAAGCTTTAGAAAAAATATCCATTCCAACAGAAATGAGTGCTGAATACGAAAGTTGGTTACGAATAGTGCCAGTAGAACTTTATGTTACTGATGCATTGTTAAAAAACGGAAGTATTAAACTAGACATGGGATTAAAATGTTACATAGAAACCTTGATAGGGCAAAAACCTGAAAGCAAATTTGATAAAGATAAAATAGTATTAAAACCAGTGGCAAAAATGCCCGATAAAATAACTGCAAATATTGTGGCAGTTTCTACTTACAAAGATGCAACACGAATAATGCTAAAGAATTTTCAAGGACAAGAATTTAGTAGTGGAAAGAAAAAAGTAACGGTTAAAAACCTCGATTTATGGCATAAAGACGGAAAAATGGTGATTGCTTTAGATTTAATGGGCAGCATTAATGGAATAGTTTATTTAACAGGTTATCCGCAATATAACGAAACCACCAAAGAAATTTATTTTGACCGATTAAATTATGTGTTAGATACAAAAGACAGGTTGGTAAAATCTGCCAGTTGGCTGCTCTCCGCAGTGGTTTTATTGAAAATTCAAGAAAGCTGCCGTTATTCCATACAACCCAATTTAGATGAAGGAAAACAACAAATGGTGAAGTACACACAAAATTATTCGCCCATGCCAGGTGTATTTATTAATGGAAACATTGGCGACATTAAGTTTGAAAAAATTCAGTTGACAAATAAGGCGATTGTTGCTTTTCTTACCATTAACGGTAAACTAAGTGTTGCTATTGATGGGTTGTGATGGATTTAATGAAGTTTTTTTCTTGCTGTTAGGGGCGGATATGACCAATTTATTAAAATAAAATTTCCCATATTTTATCAGTGGCTCCAATTCCATTTTCAATGTATTTTTTTGATGCGTTACAAGTATTTTCTAATTGATTTTCAATACTTAAATGATTTACAATTGCAATAAAATCATCCAACGAATCAATAGAAAATGCACCTTTAGCACTAATTAATTCTGCGGCTTCATGAAATTTACTATGTTTAGGGCCAAACAAAATGGCATTTCCAAAACTTGCAGGTTCTAAAATATTGTGCAATGAACCAGAAAAACCACCACCAACAAAGGCAATATCTGTGTATTGATAAACAGATGCCAATATTCCGATGTTGTCAATTATTAGGATATTGAAATTTTCTACATTTTCAGGTGTTGCACTAGAATATAATATATAATCTTTTTTTAACAAAGATTCTATTTTTTTGATGTGTGCTTTGCTAATATCATGAGGAGCAATAATATAGTTAAACGCTTTGTTTGTAGAGGAAATGTAATTGGAAATAATTTCTTCTTCGTTTTGCCATGAACTTCCTAATACGATAGTTTTTTTATTGGTTGTAAATTTTTCAATAAGTGGTATTTTTTTTGGATTTAAGGAGTTTTTAAAAACATTATCTATCCGAGTATCTCCTGAAACAGTTGTGTTTTCTATATTAATTTGGTGTAATAATTTTTCTGATGTTGCATTTTGAAGAAAAAAGTGTGTGAAGCAACTCAACATTTTTCGATGAAAACAGCCATAAGGCTTAAAAAAAAGTTGTGAAGGTCTGAAAACTCCAGAAATTAGATATGTTGGAATTTGTTGTTGTTTTAATTCTTGTAAATAAAAGTTCCAAAATTCATATTTAATAAAAAATACTTTTTTGGGTTGAACTTTATGAATAAATTGAATTGCATGGGTTTTTGTATCAACAGGTAAGTAACAAACATAATCAGCGAAATTAGTGTTTTTTCTAAGCTCATAGCCTGAAGGAGAAAAGAACGTAACTAAAATTTTATAATGAGGTTGTTCTTTTTTTAATCTTTCCATGAGCGGTTTTCCTTGTTCAAACTCACCCAAACTTGCACAATGAAACCAAATTAATTCATCTGACGAGGAAAGGTTTTTATCCAAATACGCAAAGGCATTTTTTCTGCCTTCTATCCATTGTTTTGCTTTCGGGTTAAATAATGAAGCAATCCGAAGAAGTTGTGTGTATAAAAAGATAGAAAATTGATAAAGAATAATCATGTTTTTTTAATGTTCTAATTCTTGAATATTTTCTTTTATAACTTTTAAACCTAAAAGTCCATTATAAATCATTATTTCATTGAAACGATATTTTTCAAAATCACTTTCAGAAAAATAGGCTATATCAATTACTTTGTAATTTTGTGACAATATATTCTTTTCTAATTTTAATCCAGTAATTTGTAATTGTTCTTTGTTATCTACATAAGTACGATGAATGGAATAATAATGTTTGAATTTAGTTGAAGTGAAGTTGTAATTCAATAATAGTAAAAGCCCTGTTAAAAAAGGGGCTAGTCCTAAAATATTAATTAAAATCACTTCATATTTTGAAAAAAAAATCCATTTAGCGTAATATCGCAGAGGTATTAATAATCCAATTACAGCAAAAAAAAGTAAAATTTTACTCATGGTGCTAAATGGAATCAGTGTATCAGGGTAATAGTTAACACACCAACCAAAACCCAAGAAAAACATAACAACCATCAACACAATAAAGTTGTAACTCCTATCTTTTTTAGGTTGATAGGGCATACTGTTTTTAAAATTAGAAGGTGTTTTGGTTTTATTCAAAAGTTATTGTTTTACAAATGGATTGAATTTTTTTTCATTTCCAATGGTAGTGCTCGGTCCATGCCCAGTATAAATAGTGTAATCATCAGGCAAGGTAAATAACTGAGTAGAGATACTATTTATTAGTGTGTCAAAATCGCCACCCGGCAAATCGGTTCTTCCAATACTGTTTAAAAACAACACATCCCCATTAATTATAAATTTGTGCAGATGATTAATAAAAACAACGTGTCCGGGAGCATGTCCAGGAGTAAAACGTACTTCTAATTCAGTGTTTCCAAAAGAAATTATGCTGGTTTCATCAATAAAATTAGATGGATAAGGAGATGGATCAACAGTAAAACCATATAAATGTCCGTATTCAGTAGTAGCCAATAGTGTAGGAAAATCAGCACGATGAATTTCTAAGCCCAAATTATATTTTTTAGCAACAAAATTATTGCCCAACATGTGGTCTATATGACAATGTGTGTTCAATAATTTTACAGGAGTTAAATTATTTTTTTCAATAAAATTTGATAACTCAATTTGTTCTGAAACACTGTAACAGCCA
>PHDR01000277.1 GCA_002841035.1 Bacteroidetes bacterium HGW-Bacteroidetes-12
ATAGTTTGGTAAAAAAAATTTATCAATTGAGAACAGATAAAAAATCTTGAATGAGCCTTAAACATGGGAAATAAGGGTATAATCAAAATATTTTTTAACACATTAAGGGTTTAATGAAAATGTTAAGAACTGTTTACACAAAACAGTTTTTAATCACTAAAATCTTGAATTTATTACATCGCCCAGGGGAATTTTCCTAATTTTTGATTCAATCCAAGCAGTAAAATCGAATATTTTCAATACTTGCTGTTCGAAAATATCATCCTTGAAATCATCGATATCCTTAAGAACTGTTTGCCAAAGCCTATCTCGTTTTTTTTGTATTAGTGGGATTTCAGTCCTATTTAGGAATTTTAACATATACTTCTCAATCCTATAGGATTTATCGGCATTTTTAATTTCGCGTTTTATGGAGCGGGTTTCATATGCTATAAGATCGAATGATTTTAGTTCATACAATATCATTAAGTTCACCAATCTAATGGTACGATATAGGGGTAAGTTAATGTAATTCTTACCCTTAAGAATAATCATGTTTATAAACTTGTGAGCTGATTTGAAATTCTTGTTCCCAAACATAATTAGTGCAGAGTAAAGGCTAAGTTCTGCTTGAAGCGAAAGGCTAAGTAAATCTCTTTTACCATAAAGCGATTCGTTATATGACTGCATCACTTGGAGGGAAGTGCTAAAATCGCCCTTATCAAGGGATGGGAAAAGCTCGTATAAAAAAATTAGACAGTGTACGTTTGCATTGAAGTTTAGCGAGTTGCTTTTCAATTCCTTAAGCCTACTAATAAATAGTTTCATTCCCTCATAATTTCTAATCTTCCGAAGGCTCTCTAATACACCCTCAAGAGTTAGCAGGTAATATATAGGTGGATTAGACCACAAGTGTTTATTTACTTCAAAAAGATTGTTTAACTCGTTATAAGATCTCAATGCTGATTTATAATCGCCAACGCTTATTAGATAGTTGGCTTGGAAAAGTTGATGCAACTTTTTGATTTCAAAGTTTTCAAGGTTTGATGTTGCGATAATGCTCATTTCGCTAACAACCAAATCGTTTAACTCAACCTTTTGCTTTGTGGACCTAACATGTCCTTTAAATGTTACCCTATACTTAAGCAGTTCATATAACGAAGAAAGCTCATTAGCCTTTCGAAAATACATAAGCACCTCATTAATCTTTAGATGTTTGTTCAGCAGTTGTTTTTCAGTTACTTGCGGAAAGTTCAAGTTAAGTATATAATCGAGTTCAAGCTTAGAGGCAAGCATAAGTGCGTAGTAGTTCTCGTACTTTTTTGAATCCTTAATTACCAGTTTAAGGAGATCGAAACATTCCTCAAACAATGATTTCTCGAAAAGAATTCGAGCTTTCATAATTTTGTTAAAAAGCCAATAGTAGCTATCCTGATCCTCTCTTAACAGTAAAAGTTTATCAAGCAACAACTTATAAAGATACTTTGAAGTGGCGTCGAATGATGCACCCCTTCTTTTGGTAACAAACATACTTTTAATAATAGCTACACTTTCGTTTCGATTGTTATCTATAATATCGAAAAGCATAATGTAATCTGGAATACTAATGACCTTTTTTGAAGTAACTCTAAAAGCTTTTTTCTCGGATTTGGTCATTGAATTTACAAGTAGAACTAGTGCTTCGGATTTTAGCATAACGAGATTTTTAGAAGAAAAATAATTCTAAATATTTTTTTACAAATCTATATTAAATTATCAAATATGCACATTTATTCATTAATAACAAAACATTTATTTATCTGTTTATCTGATACATAAATTTAGTATACAAAATATAATTCTCTTTTTTAATTATTATTTTTGATTGTTTTTTGATATATTCTGCTTGATTTATGCTTTACATTTGTTAACGATAATTTAAATCAAAATTTATGTCAGACAAGAAAATTATTGTTATAGGCAGCTGTAATACCGATATGGTAATTAAAGCTGACAGACTTCCTGTACCAGGAGAGACTGTAATAGGCGGCACCTTTTTTATGAATCCTGGAGGAAAGGGTGCGAACCAAGCAGTAGCAGCTGCAAGACTTGGAGGAAAAGTGAGTTTTATATCCAAAACTGGCAATGATGTTTTTGGAAAACAGTCGGTAGAACTTTATAATAGTGAAGGGATTAATACAAATTACATTTTTTCCGACGACGATAGACCATCAGGAATTGCCCTAATTACCGTTGACTCACATGGTGAGAACTGTATTGTTGTGGCTTCTGGTGCAAATGCATCACTTTCTCCTGCTGACATTGAAAGTGCTCGCAAGGAGATAGAATCGGGGGATATAGTTCTTATGCAGCTAGAAATTCCCATTGAGACTGTTGAGTATGCAGCGGAACTTGCTAATAAAAATAATATAAAAGTCATACTTAACCCCGCACCTGCAAGGGCACTTTCCGATAAACTTTTAAAAAGCACCTATATTATTACACCAAACGAAAGTGAGGCAGAAATACTGTCGGGCATTAAGGTTAAAGACCCAGAAAGCGCAAAAAAGGCAGCAAAAGTAATAAACGGAAAAGGGGCAAATATTGTTGTTATCACCCTTGGAGCAAAAGGATCTCTAATATTAGAGAATGGAGAATACCATTTTGTTGATGCTTGTAAGGTTAACGCCATTGATACAACTGCTGCTGGAGATACTTTTAGCGGGACTTTATGTGTTGGCCTCTCGGAGGGAAAATCGATAATTGAATCGGTTAAAATGGCAACAAATGCATGTGCATTAGCTGTAACGAGAATGGGTGCTCAATCATCTATTCCATATAGGAAAGAGTTGTAACGGTTTACTAAACAATTAAATACCACCTCTATGAAGAAGTTATTCGAATTAGAAAGATATTTTAGATGGTTGCCTGTGTTGGCTATTCTATCAATACTAATTGTACTACCAAAATTAGGTAGTGCTCAAAAAAAGGATGAATTGATAATTAAAGGGATAGTAACTGAGGCAACAAATAACTCTCCTTTGGTTGGTGCCACAATTGTAATTAAAGGTACTCAAACTGGAACATCTACTAATATAAATGGAGAGTACACTATTTCTGCTTATAAAGATGCAATTCTTGTATTCTCATTCATGGGATACGAAACTTTTGAAGTAACAATTGGTAACCAAAGCACTATAGATGTTAAAATGAACGAGTCTCGCCAAACCCTTGATGAGATTGTGGTTATTGGTTATGGTGCAACTCTTAAGAAAGAGGTCACCGGAGCAATTGCATCCATTAAAGAAGATGATTTTAATAAAGGAGTTTACTCCGATGCACTTGGATTAATTCAGGGAAAAGTGGCAGGTTTATCCATTAGAAAACCTAATGGTGCTGATCCTCAAGCTAGCTATGAAATAATTCTCCGTGGAACAAATACACTAACATCGGGCCAAGGACCATTAATAATAATTGATGGTGTTGCTGGTGCCGATATTAAGAACGTAAATTTTCAAGAGGTTAATTCCGTTGATATTTTAAAAGATGGTTCGGCGGCGGCAATTTATGGTACGCGAGGAACCAACGGTGTGGTAATTATTACCACAAAAAGAGCAAGGTCAGGTGAATCTAAAATGGAATACTCGTCGCAAGTTACAGGACAAGTTGCGCCAAGGGGCGTGAGAACTTTAACTGCAGATGAATTTAGAACTGCCATTGAGACCTATGCACCCGAAAAAATTGGTAATATTTATGAAGCTGATACAGATTGGTTTGCTGAGGTAACTAGAAGTCTACCCATTAGTCATCGTCATAATTTATCAATGTCTGGGGGTTCTGAAGGGTTCAATCATCGAACTTCATTCAATATTGAGAATAGCACTGGGTTACTCCGCGACAACGAGAGTAGCCGATATTTGTTTAGAACCAACATAGTTCAGAAAGCTTTTGAAAA
>PHDR01000004.1 GCA_002841035.1 Bacteroidetes bacterium HGW-Bacteroidetes-12
TCCATCAAAATTTTTAAGTCTATCACGAACAGATCCTCTAATAATATATAAATCAACTTTTAATGGGCGAAGTTTAATCGCTTCCGAAAAATCACTTTCTGCACCCAAATAATCACCTAATTCAAGTTTAGCAATGCCTCTGTAATAATAAGGTTCGTAATTTGGAGGGTAATTTTCAATAACATAATTGAATTTTTGAATCGCACTTTCGTATTGATTTTGAGACAATTCTAATCGACCAACCAACAATTTATTTTCTATTTTAACTTGAGAATAGCCAATAGTTGCAGTACAAAACAATAAAATGACAATGGCTTTAAAAAAATGCATAAAGAAAAGAATTAAGCTATAGATAGGCTATAAAATTACTAAATAGATGTTAATAATTCCTGAAGTCAGAACAGGGTTTTATTCCAATATGCTCTTTCTCATTCAAGCAAGACATAAAAACTTTTGAACTTAGAAAGGCTATTTATCAATGTCAACCAAACGGTAATATATACTGCAACCTCCGCCTGAGGCGGATCGGAAAATTTAAACACTTTTGGTGCGAGTCCCGAAAGTTTTATTGCTTTCGAGGATTCTCGTAAAAGGAATATAACTGAAACGGAATAACTAATTGACTATCAGATGAAAAATTAATGCCTTGCTATCAACATTCTATCGTATAGTTAATAGGTTGTTTATAACTTAATGTTACTAAAACATTAATTACTCGACAAGTATATTGTTTTTTAAAAAAAGTGGTTTACTTTTGCATTGTATTATCTAAAAAAGATAAAAGCACTAGTTAAAAACAAAGTGAGCACCCTAGGAAGCAACCAACTAAGACTTCTAACCACTTTAAGATAAGTTACCTTTTTTTTTAAAAATGAATTTTAAATACTTAACAGGATGTTGTTTGATACTTTTCTCAACATTTTTTTCTCAGGCTCAAATAGATTCTTCAAAAACAGATACTATTATTGCCGAACGAATAGTTCCAACATTTAGCTCTTCTTTAGATGCCTTGGAAGATGAAAATGGCGAAAGTCAAGATGTTTCTGGTTTATTACAATCATCAAGAGATGTTTTTAATTCGGTGGCAGGATTTAATTTTAGTGCTGCTCGCTATAGAATTAGAGGCTATGATTCTGAAAATTATATAACTACAATGAATGGCGTTACACTTAACAATGCCGAAACAGACAGAGCAATTTGGGCACTATGGGGCGGTTTAAATGATGTAACCCGAAATCAAGAAATTAAAAATGGAATCTCTGCTTCTCCTTATGTTTTTGGAGGTATTGGAGGTTCATCAAACATTAATGCACGCCCAACAGCAATTAGAAAAGGAACAAACATTTCTTATGGGTTGGCAAACAGAACTTACCAACACCGATTAATGTTTACACATTCAACAGGTATGATGAGCAATGGTTGGGCTATTGCTGTTTCTGGTTCAGGGAGATATTCAGACGAAGGATACGTAGATGGTACTTTTTTTAGAGGCGGAAGTTATTTTATTTCCATCGAAAAAAAGTTAAACGAAAAACACAGTTTGGGTTTTGTAAGTTTTGGTTCACCAACAGTGCAAGGACGAAATAGCATAAACACAGATGAAATACACACCTTAACCGATGATAATTTTTATAACTCTTATTGGGGATATCAAGACGGAGAAAAACGAAATTCTAGGGTTAGAAATACACATCAACCTTACTTTATGTTAAATCATTATTTTGATGTAAATAAAAAAACACAAATTACCTCTTCTATTTTTACTACAACAGGAAGAAGCGGAAATACGCGTATAAATTGGGACGAAGCAAATGACCCTCGTCCAGAATATTGGAGAAACTTGCCAAGTGCATTTAGTAATCCTGGCGATGAAGTGGCTTTTGCCAACCAAACAGCACTATGGCAAAGTTTAAATCCAACTACTACCCAATTAAATTGGGACCAATTTTATTTTGCCAACAGCAAAAACTTATTTACTGTTGATAATGTTGATGGAAAAGGAACATCTATAACAGAAAATAGAGCAAAATATATGGTAGAAGAACAACGCTCAGATGTTACTGAATATGGAGCAAATACAGCAATAAATCATAAATTAAACGAAAAAATGACCCTTTCAGGTGGTGCTCGTTTGAGCATCTATAAAAGCGAAAATTTTAAAGTGGTAAACGATTTATTGGGAGCTGATTTTTGGCTAGATATCAATCAATTTCCAGTGCAAGGAAACAGCAACCCTGATGTGCTACAATCTGATTTAGATCAACCTAATAAAATAGCTCGTGAAGGAGATCGGTTTGGTGATGTTGGTTATGATTATGATATAAATATAAACACGGTTAATGCTTTTGCTCAATTAGAGGGAACAACCGCTAAAATAGATTATTTTATTGGAGGTTCGATTTCCCATACTTCTTTTTGGAGAACCGGCAATGTTAAAAACGGGCTTTTTCCAGAAAACTCATTAGGAGATTCCGACAAAGAAAATTTTTTAAACTTCGGAGTAAAAGGAGGTGCAGTTTATAAGCTAACAGGACGACATTTATTTACCGTAAATGGAGCTTATTTAACAAGAGCACCACAGGCACAAAATGCGTTTATATCGCCAATAACAAGAAATGAAATAGTCGATAATTTAAAAAGTGAAAAAGTATATTCGGGCGATATTAACTACATCGTACGTTATCCAAAAGTAAAAATTAGAGCCACAGCATTCTATACAAAAGTGCAAGACGAAACCTGGAAAAGAAACTTTTACCATGATGAACTTCGATCTTTCGTTAATTTTATTATGACCGATGTTGATAAACTTTATACAGGATTTGAATTTGGTGCCGAAGTAAATTTAACATCAACCTTAACCGCTACGGCAACATTGGCAGGAGGTGATTATACCTACGATTCTCGTCCGTTAGCCACCATCGCTCAAGATAATTCAGCAAAAGTATTGGAAAAAGACAAATTAATTTATTTAGAAAATTTTAAATTAGCCGAAACACCTCAAATGGTTGGTTCTATTGGGTTGCGTTATCGCTCGTCAAAATATTGGTTTGTAGGAGCTGATTTTAATTATTTTAATAAAATTTATGTGCAAGTAAATCCTGACAGACGCTCTGAAAACGTAGTTGCTAACTTAGTAGACACCGATCCTCAAATTAATCAAATTTTAGATCAAACCGAACTTTCTGATGATTATTTGATAAATATGTACGCAGGAAAATCGTGGAAAATAAAGAAATATTTTATCCGTATTAATATTAACGTAAACAATGTGTTGGATAACAAAGATTTTAGAACAGGAGGTTTTGAACAACTCAGATACGACAAAACAGATATTGATAAATTCCCTCCAATGGTGGGCTATTCATTAGGAAGAACTTATTTTGCAATGCTTGCTTTTTCATTTTAAAAAAAAATATTTAATTTTATACATAACAATTTACTATTATGACAATTTCTCAAAAATTATTAGGACTATTTTTAGCAACTTCCTTAGTAACTGCATTTTCAAGCTGTGATAAAGATTTTGATTCACCACCAATTAAAACCATTCCCGAAGGAAGCATCATCACTATTGCCGATTTAAGAGCAATGTATCAAGGCGTTAATATAAAAATAACAGACGATTTATCTTTGTTTGCTGTGGTTACTGCCGATGAACAATCAGGTAATTTATTTAAAGAAGGTTATATACAAGATGCAACAGGTGCAATTAATTTACGTTTAGCCGCTTCTGGTGGTTTATATATAGGTGACTCAGTAAGAGTTTACTTAAAAGGCACAGTTCTTTCTCGATTCAGTCAAATGATGCAGTTAGATTCTGTAAATGTGGATAACAACATTATAAAACAAGCCACAAAAAAAGAACGCCAGCCCGAATTATTTTCAAGCATTGTTCAAATTACAACCAATACACAAGCTAAATTAATCCGTTTAAACAACGTGCAATTTGTTTCTGCCGAGCTTGGTAATACTTATGCAGATGGCGTAAATCTTCAATCACAAAACCGAATGTTAGAAGACTCGTTGGGTAATAAAATTATAGTTAGAACAAGCGGGTTTGCCAATTTTGCTAATGATACCATTCCTTCAGGACGAGGTTCTATTGTTGCCGTTGTTAGTCAATTTAACTCCGATTTGCAATTACTTATCCGAAACCCAAGTGAAGTAAACTTTACGCTTCCACGATTTGGCGGAACTACTCCACCTCCTCCAGGAAATTCAATTACTAAAAATTTTACCGACCAAAGCATTACTTCTGGCGGCTGGACAACAAAACAAGTTATAGGTACATTTAACTGGACAACGAGCGACCAAGGCTCGGCAGGTAATTTTTATGCAAAAATGAGCAACTTTGCTAGTGGAAACACCCCTTCCGAAGCTTGGTTAATTTCTCCAGCAATTAATTTAAGTACATCTACTAATTCAACACTCGATTTTAGAAATGCCTTTAATTTTACTGGAGCACCGCTTCAAGTTATGGTTTCTACTAATTATGACGGAACAAGTGCCCCTTCAACTGCAACCTGGACACAACTTGGTGTTAATCTTTCATCAGGAGGTTTTGCATGGGTAAATGGTGGCCCCGTTAGTCTAAATGCTTTTTTAGGTAATAGTGCAGTTTATGTAGCATATAAATATACAGGTTCAGCAACAAACGGAAGCACTTGGGAAGTAGATGATATTGTGATTGCTTGGTAAGAATTAGTAATTAGTAGTTAGGGATTGGTTGTTGCTACTTTAAAAACTAACTTTTACCCTAAGTACTTTTAATACTCTAAGTACTCAAGGCACTTTGAAAATTTTAAACTCTTTATATACAAACTTTTAACTTTAAAAATTATGAAAAAAATCTACCTTTTATTACTTGCCGTAACTACATTTAGTACAGCAAGTTATTCGCAAACTATTTTTGCTATCCAAACACCAGGAACAATGAGTGACACCTCAGCCTTTTTCGGTCAGGTGGTTACTACCTCTGGAATTGTTACTGCTAAAAGAACTAATGGCTATTTTATTCAAGACGGAGCAGGTGCTTGGAATGGAATTTTTGTTTTTAACAACACCAACAATCCTGTGGTTGGAGATAACATAACAGTTACAGGCACAGTTGATGAGTTTAATCGCTTTACGGAGATTAAAACAATTACAGCATTTGCCGTAAATTCTTCAGGAAACACATTGCCAGCAGCTACCTCTGTAACAACATTTGCTGTAAACTCAGAGATGTATGAAGGGGTTTTAGTTACCGTTACCAATGCTACTTCAACAGGAGCTCCAAATGGTTTTGGCGAATGGGTGGTTAATGATAATTCTGGTCCAGTAATTATAGATGATTCTATGTTCCCTTTTACCCCAGTTGTTGGCAATCAATATACCATTACAGGCGTTGTTGAATATGCGTTTGGAACTTTTAGAATTCAGCCAAGAAATGCTGCAGATGTCGTTGGGCAAGTAGCAACAACTCCTTTTGTATCTATTTTTAATATTCAAAATACAACCGCTCCAAATGGAGATTCTCCTCAAAATGGAAATGTGGTTAGAACAAAAGGCGTGGTTACTGGAATTGTTAATTTTGGAACTACTTCTGCTGTTGGCACATTCTTTATTCAAGATGGCAATGGTGCTTGGAATGGTATTTATGTTTTTAACAATACAAATCCAGTAGCTATTGGAGATAGTGTTGAAGTAACAGGCGAAGTAGATGAATTTAACTCTACTACTGAACTTATTAATGTTACTAATGTTACTATTTTAAACTCAGGAAACACATTGCCAACTCCTGCGGTTGTATCAACATTAAACGCTAACATGGAAAATTATGAAGGTGTTTTAATTCAAGTGAAAAATGCCATTTATGTAAACAACCCAGGTTCATTTGGTTTGTGGGAGTTGAATGATGGTACGGGAATTATACAAGCTGACGATGATATATTTCCTTATGCGAATATAGCTAATGTTGGAAGCACTTATGATGTTACAGGTATTGGTCATTTTTCTTTTGGAACAGCTAAAATTTTACCAAGAAGCGTAAATGATATTTCACTATCAACAAGTATTAATGAGGTTGAAGAAATTGCAGTGTCAATTTATCCTAATCCTGCAAAAGATGTTTTAACTTTTGATTTAGGCATTAATTCTTTTGAAGTAACAATTACTGATATTACTGGTAAAATTATTAAAACAGCAACATCAACAAGCAACAAAAAAATAATAAATATTACTGATTTGAACAATGGAATTTATTTTTATACCATTATTGCTAATGGAAATGTTGTTTCAACCAACAAATTTATTGTTGCCAAATAATACACAAACCTTTAATAAGTTATATATAAAAAAAACCTTCATTTGAAGGTTTTTTTTATATATCAATTAAATGTTTTTTGTTGTTAATATTTTGAAAATCAAAAAATTATTTTTAACAGGCTTGCTGTTTCATTCATCTATAATTTGCACCATTGAAATTAGCATAAGTATAAAACTTTTGTATCTTTGATAACTATTATATTTAATAACCATGACATTTTCCGATTTTCACTTTGAAGAGCAAGTAAATCAAGCCCTTGATGCTATGGGATTTTCTGCTCCAACCCCCATACAACAACAAGCTATTCCTGCCATTATGAACAATAAAGATTTAATTGCTTGTGCTCAAACAGGAACAGGAAAAACAGCCGCTTTTGTGCTTCCCATTTTAAACAACATTTGTAAAAATAAATCCACAGGAAAAGTAAATACGTTAGTTATAGTTCCTACAAGAGAGCTAGCTATGCAAATTGACCAACAAATTGAAGGTTTTAGCTATTTCACAAACGCCACCTCTATTGCTATTTATGGTGGTGGAGATGGAAAAACTTTTGATGCAGAAAAAAAAGCATTAATTACAGGTGCTGATATCGTAATTTGCACCCCAGGAAGACTTATTTCCCACCTCAACATGGGTTATTTTGATACTTCGGGTATCAAACATTTTATTTTAGATGAAGCAGATAGAATGTTAGATATGGGTTTTAATGAAGACATTACCATGATTGCCGAGAAACTACCAAAACAGCGACAAAACTTACTTTTTTCAGCAACCATGCCCCCTAAAATAAGACAACTTTCAAACATATTACTAAAAGACCCAATAACTATAAATATTGCCATAGCAAAACCAAACGTAGGAATTTTACAAGCCGCTTATTTAGTTCATAATCATCAAAAAATAGAATTAATAAAGCATCTTTTGAAAGGAAAAGACCACGACCACATTCTTATTTTTTCCTCTAAAAAAGTATATGTAAAAGAAATTACAAGAACCCTTAACAAAGAAGGGCTTCCTGCAAAAGCAATTCATTCCGACCTTACACAAGATGAGCGAGAGCAAGTGTTGTTAGATTTTAAAAACAAAAAAGCTAAGATTTTAGTCGCGACCGATATCCTTTCTAGAGGAATTGATATTAAAGGCATTAACTTAGTGATAAACTATGACATTCCTTCCGATGCAGAAGATTATGTGCATCGAATTGGACGTACAGCTCGTGGAGATAACACGGGTGTTGCCCTTACCTTTATTAATGCGGATGATTGCTACAATTTCTCAAAAATAGAAACCTTAATTGGTAATGAAGTTAAAAAACTTTCTTTGCCAGATGGGTTTGACTCTGGACCAACTTATGATACCAAACCCCGAAAACATGGTTTTCAAAAGAAACGGTTTGTACATAAAAAAAAGAATTAATCAATTCCTCGCTTTTTAATGACTCCCCAAAAAATAGATTACATTATTGTTGGACAGGGTATTGCGGGTTCTGTGCTAGCATATACACTTATGCAACAGCAGCAAAAAATAATTGTAATTGATGAAAATCATTCACAAACTTCTTCAAAAATTGCCGCAGGACTTTGTAACCCTATTGTTTTTAAGAGACTTACCAAAAGTTGGATGGTTGAGGAAACACTGGCTTTAGCAAAAAACTTTTACCATCAACAAGAAAAGCTTTTGGGAGAACAATTTTATACCGATCTTCCTATTTATAAACTCTTTGCTCAAGAGCAAGAACAATTGTTTTGGCAACAAAAAAGCAATGAGCCTGATTTGTTTGATTGGATAGACCCAAAAAAATCATTCGATTTTGATAAAAAACATATTGTTAATGAATTTGGAGCTTCAAAAACATTGCAGTCTGGGTTTTTAAAAACAGAAAAATGGCTGAATCATTTCCGTTCATATTTGAAAGAAAAAAACGTACTGTTTTCTGAAAAAATTAACCTTAATGATATAAAAACAACAGAAAATGAAGTGCATTGGAAACACGTTGTTGCTAAAAAAATTATTTTTTGTGAAGGACACCATGCCATACACAATCCTTATTTTAATTGGTTGCCCTTTAAACTTACCAAAGGAGAGGTTTTGACTGTAAAATTTAAATGTTTACAATTAAATTCAGCCATTAACAAAGGAGTTTTTGTATTGCCTTATGGTGAAAACTATAAACTAGGAGCTACTTATGATTGGGAAAATTTAAATGAAATTAGCACCGAAAAAGCAAAAGAAGAACTATTGGAAAAAGCAAAAAAATTTATTTCAGATGAAATTCTAATTATTGACCATAAAGCAGGAATACGACCAACGGTTAGTGATAGAAAACCATTAATAGGACAGCACCCAAAATTTAAAAATATGCTAATATTTAATGGGTTAGGTACAAAAGGAGTAATGCTTGCTCCTTATTTTGCTGAAAAATTAATGTTGTTTTTACTGAAAAATGAATCACTTTCTGAAGAAGTAAATATTAATCGGTTTTTTTAGGCTTATTAAAAACCCCCTCTTTTTTAATTAACCTGAGTTCGAGTTAAGCAAAATACTGTCAGTTCGAGAGAAAATCTATTAGATTTTTGTAAAGTTTATACTGAGTTTAGAGTTTATACTGATTTTATCGAAGTGAAGTAAAAACAAAGTATTTGGCTCTTTTCGATACATCCCACACTATTGCAGGACACTCAATGTGACAAAACAGAAACTTTGTCGTTATCCCAAACTCAGGTTAATAATTACGTATCTCGTTTTTACAATTTTATTCGTGTCATTAAAACCAACACTAATACTAGCACCTTTAATCATGTTTTCTCAACCGAGTGATGCAGAGATAACCAACAAATTAAAAGCTGAAGGTGCTTTAGAAGTAAACTTTTTAGTGCTAAAGGAATTGTTCATACAACATTAACTGAAAAATACGATACCGCAACCTCCGCTTGAGGCGGATTGGAAATTAATTAGCGATTTAGTTTCGAGTCCCGAAAGTTTAACTTTCGAAGATTCTCGTAAACGGAATATTACTCAAACTGTTTTTCTGACAGTTGGTATGAGGGGACTCCAAACCCTACTGAAGATGAAGTATTCATATTAATGATTTGGTTACAGTAAACAGGAAAGGACAAGGAAAAGAGTTTTATGATGAAAAAGTATTAAAAAAAGACAAGTACCTTGTTAAATATGATGATGTAGACCAAGAATGAACTGCCTCTGATAAAATTACGCCCCAAAAAAAATTTTAATTAATTTATTGCTGCTTATATTTTTCGCTATATTTTTCATATAGCTTTTTTTGGTGGTTGCTGAGGTCTATTTGTCGTCCTTGAATATACGCCAATATTACATTGTTTGTTTTCATATCAAGGGCATCGCCCGTTGATATAAAAAGTGTAGCATCTTTTCCTTGTTCTAAACTTCCTGTGGTTGCATCAATTCCTAAAATTTTAGCGGTGTTTAAAGTAATGGTTTGTAAAGCTTGCTCTTTTGTTAATCCATAAGCAGCGGCTGTTCCTGCATAAAAGGGAAGGTTTCTGCTGTTCATTGCCTCCATATCTCCAGCATTATCTAAACAAAATAAAATGCCTGCATCGGCTAATAATTTTGGCAATTTATAAGGCAATTTCACATCGTCATCTTCTCTTTCTGGTAATTCGTGCAAGCGTTTTAAAATTACCGAAATGGAATTATCTTTAAGTAAATCGGCTACACGCCAAGCATCATACCCACCAACGAGGGCAACTTTTTTAATTTCATATTTTTTCACAAAAGCAATGGCTTCGGTAATTTCTTTTACAAAATTTGCGTGAATATAAAGGGTTTGTGTTCCCTTAAATAGCCCTCTAACGGCTTCAAAACGAAGGTTTTTTTCTTCATATTTTTCTTGTTTTACGTAAGCCGAAGCATTTGTAAAAAAAGCATTTAATTCTTCCGTATTTTTATCGTAATTTTTATTTTTTTCGCCATTCCACCATTGTATCATAAGGGGCCAATTAATGTGAATTCCTTCGTCTTGTTTTATAATGGCATCTTCCCAATTCCAAGCATCAAATTGCACTACTGTTGATGAACCTGAAATTAAGCCGCCTTGCGGTGTTATTTGTCCCATTAACACTCCGTTAGAGCGTACGGTTGTTGTAATTTTAGATTCTGCATTATAGGCAATTATTGAACGTACGTGCGGGTTTAACGTGCCTATTTCTCTTTCGTCATTTGTGGCTCTAACGGCATCAATTTCTGTGAGTCCTAGTCTGGAATTAGGAACAATAAACCCAGGATAAACGTGTTTCCCTTCTAATTTAATAATTGTGTCGTATTTTGACACATCAAATTTAACTACTCTTGCATCGGCAACCATTGTTAGTTTACCATTTTCAATAGCAATTACAGCGTTTTCAATCACTTCACCGTTGCCAATGTGAGCGTATCCATTTAGCAGCAAAATTGTTCCTTTTTGAGGTAATGCTGGTTTTTCAACCTGAGCAATTACAAAAGTTGAAAGTAGAAAGTAGAAAGTTGAAAGTAGAATTGTTTTTGTTTTCATGGTTTTATTTTTTTTTTGTTGTCATTCTGAACGAAATTTTACCAATTCGCCTAAGCGAATGGTGTAAAATGAAGTGAAGAATCTGTTAAGTTCATAAAGTAGAAAGTCTAAGCAGTAAAAGTCTTATGTCTAATTATCTTTATTCTATCGTCTTGTTAATAACCTCACTCACCAACGGTGTCGCAATGATATAATGTTTGTTTTTTTGTTTTTGGAGCTTGTGTTTTTCCTCCATTTTTCTTTTCGTTGAGCATTTTTTCAATAATTTCTGTTTTTTCTTTTTGAATTTGGGCGGTTAATACCATACTTTCTTGGCTATCATAAAAAACAATGCCATCAATTATTGTTTTTTCTGCTTGGGCATAAATAGATAATGGATTTTCATTCCAAAGCACCACACAAGCATCTTTTCCTACTTTTATGCTTCCCATTTTATCATCTAAATGTAATAATTTGGCTGGGTTTAATGTAACAAATTTCAGGGCTTCTTCTTCTGTTACACCTCCATATTTAACGGCTTTTCCTGCTTCTTGGTTTAACCTTCTTCCCATTTCAGCATCATCAGAATTATAAGCAACTACCACCCCTTGTTTATGCATAATTGCTCCATTATAAGGAATAGCATCATTTACCTCAAATTTATAGGCCCACCAATCGGAAAAAGTTGAACCTCCTGCTCCGTGTTTTTTCATTTTATCGGCAACTTTATATCCTTCTAAAATATGCGTAAATGTATTTACTGTAAAGCCCATAGAATCGCCAACGTGCATCAACATATTAATTTCAGATTGAACATAGGAATGACAAGAAATGAATCGTTCTTTTTTTAAGATTTCATTTAATGTTTCTAATTCCAAATCAATTCTTGGTGCTTCGGCAGTTTCTTTTTGCTTGGTTGTTAATTTTGAATAAGCATCCCATTTTGCTTGATATTCTTTTGCTCTTATAAACGCATCGTAATAAACTTGCTCAACACCCATTCTGGTTTGTGGAAAACGCACGGTATTAAACGAACCCCAATTGGATTGTTTTACGTTTTCGCCCAACGCAAATTTTATAAATCCATCGGTATTTTCAATTTTCATCTTTTCAGGAGAAAAGCCCCATTTAAGTTTTATCAATGCCGATTGCCCTCCAATTGGGTTGCACGAACCGTGTAACAATTGTGCGGCAACAACACCTCCCGAAAGCTGTCGGTATATGTTAATGTCTTCAGAATTAACCACATCTGCAATGCTAACCTCAGCAGTAACAGCTTGCGTACATTCATTTACGCCACCACTAATGGCAATGTGCGAATGTTCATCAATAATACCTGCACTTAAATGTTTGTTGGTTCCGTCAATAATTTCAACTTTTATTTTGGCTGATGATTTTGGCAAAAAGTTTTCTGGAACTAAATTTTGACCTATGGCTTTTATTTTTCCATCAAGAATAAGAACATCGGTGTTTTTTAAAATTCCTTCTTGCTCGTTTGTCCAAACCGTAGCATTTTTTATCAGCATCGGTTTTGCTGTTGGTAATGAGTCAAATCCATAAGCTAATAAGGGGTATTTTATTGTGGGAATTTCGGCACTATCGTTGGCTGTTGGTTTTTCTTTTGTTTTTTCTTGAAAATCTTTTTTTCTAATTGCCGACCATTTTTTCCAACTTCCATCGGCTAGTTGAGCGTTTCCATCCCAAATTACCGAATTATGATTTACATAGCCTGCCAACCGAATTGTGCCTGTTTTGTTTATTGAATCTGAAAAATTAAATGCTATTGCAATCGTGTTTCCACTAAAATTAATACTTGCTTCTGTTTTTGAGGTGTCTGTTCCATTAATAAGCGAAACTTTTCCTGAAGGTTTGGTTAATTCGCCCGTTACCGATAATTGATATTCTTTTCCACTTAAATTAACATTATAATCGCCTCTAATATCTATAACGGTATAATCATCAATTACATGGCGTTGTCCTCTAATCCAATTTTCATAAATTTTAGATTTTTCGTCAAAAAGTTCGTTAGAAGTAATGATGAAATTTGCAATTTTATTTTTTTCTAAACTTCCTACTTTGTCGTATTGTTTAATAAATTGAGCAGGGTTATAAGTAAGTGCTTTTAGGGCATTTTCTTTCGATAATCCTGCTTTTATTGCTTTTCGCAAATTGGTAAAAAAGGTTTTTTTGTCTTTTAAATCGGCAGCGGTTATTGCAAAATCAATGTTGTTATCGGAAATAATTTTTAGGTTATAAGGAGCTAATTCCCAATGTTTAATGTCGGAATAGGCTACCAACATTGCAGCATAAGGGTCTTCAACATCATAAGCTTCAGGGAAATTAACAGGAACTATCAATTTACCCTCGGTTTTTTTAATTTCAGCTATGCGTTGATATTCATCGCCATTTCCTTTAAATAAGTATTGCGTGTTAAATTCATCGCCAATTAAATCGGCTCTTAAAATATCTAATTTATCTCTTACTTCAAAAATTTGAGGCAAATCCCAACTATCTAAAATATTTTTTAAAGAGAGGTTGTTTTCAGAAATATTGTTGTTATTAAACATCCAATCCACATCATAATAGGTTTGCCGAATAAGTGCAATTGAACCCATTAAAGAGCCAGGATAATCTTGCGTTGACGCCCCTTTATTAAAAGATAAATGTGCTGCTGTTTTTTCGTTAAGTAAAACAAGGTTAGCATTTTCATCGCCAAGAGTTACAAAGGCTGATGTGCCACGCATAATGCCATCTTTTTGATGCGTTAATACTGTTCCAAAACCTAATTTTATAAATTCTTCCGCTTGTTTTTCGTTGGGTGTAAAAAGTTTACCTGCTTCCACTTCGGGCTGTATGGCTTGGTTCCAGTTATATGCTCCTTTGTTGTTGGTTTCTAACTGTGGGCTAAAACGTGGGTTGTTGCGTTCTTTTTTAACTTCGGGCATTCCGTAATCGGTATAAATATCAATTAATGAAGGATAGATAAATTTTCCTTTTAAATCATAAATTACTGTGTTTTTTGGAATTTTTACTTTACTTTTTTCGCCAACTTCAACTATTTTTCCTTTTTGAATAAGTAAGGTTGCGTTTTCTATTTTGGTTTTATAATCAACAAAAATGGTTGCATTTGTAAAAGCATAATAATTTAAGTTTTTATCGTGCGTACCATTAACCATAAAGGTTTCTTGAGCAATTATATTAGAAAAACAAAGAACACAAAGAAAGAATAAAATTTTTTTCATAGAATGTAGTTTAGAAAGACCAAAAATAAGAGAATAATATGAAAAAGAGTCAACAACTTTATTTTGTTTATTTTGATAAAAATTAAGAATGCAAGAATAGGTTGGCGATGTGTTTAAATAAACATATACTCAACATACATAGGATTCAATCTAAACCCTATTTTTACTATCTATTATGATGGTAAACGGCCCTTCGTTAACTAAAGCCACTTTCATATACGCACCAAACTTGCCTGTTTTAAGAGATTGTTGTAATAACGGAGTAAGTTCTTTTATAAAATTAGTATATAAATCTACTGCTTTTGGAGGTTTGGCTGCCATAATAAAAGATGGTCGATTGCCTTTTTTGGTGCTTGCCATAATTGTAAATTGGCTGATAAGCAACACTTCTCCATTAATATCATTTACAGAAAGGTTGGGAATGTTGTTATTATCATCGAAAATTCTGAGTTGAGCAATTTTTTTAGCCAACCAAGTAATATCTTCTTGAGTATCATCTTCTGCCACCCCTAATAAAATTAGTAAGCCTTTTCCTATAGAAGTGGTGTTGGATTCAATGCTTACTGATGCTTCACTTACTCGTTGAATGACTGCTTTCATAATTTAATGTTGTTTTTACAAAAGTACATAACTCGAGGTAAAGTGTTTTTTGAAAGATAGGACAAATACCCTTTAAAAGGGAAATAAAAAATTGTATATTTTTGAGGTAATAAACTATAATTTATTTTAGAATGAGAAAATTGTTATTGTGGATAGTGATCATTACTTCTTGTACTTCTCAGAATCAAAACCAACAATTAACTTCACATGAAGCAAGTATATTTTCAACTACTTGTACAAAAATTACTGATTTAGATGTACTTGTTTATGCAATTTCGAGTAGTGAAGACACAATTCAATATATTAAAATTGGAACAGATACAACAAGTGTAAAACCAACCATTTTATTTTTACAAGGTTCTTTGCCAATTCCATTAATAATTGACTTTAAGGACTTTAAACACATAAACATCCCTTTTCAATATTCGGAGCTAATAAAAGAATTTCATTTAATAGAAATTTCAATGCCACATACGCCAATAGAAGTAGAGAAAAATAAGTTAAATAATCAGTATTGTTTTGTAATGGATACAGCAAATCAAAATTCATTTAAAAAGAAATATTTAAAAAATAATTATTTAGATAATTATGTTTCGCGAGCAAATATTGTTATTTCAGATTTATTAAATCAAAAATGGGTAGATAAAGACCAAATTCATATTATTGGTCATTCGCAAGGAGCAAAGATTGCTGCTGTAATAGCTTCTCAAAACAAAAATATTTCTTCAGTTTCACTATTAGGGTTTAATGCTTTCGGACGTTTTGATGAAAATATTAGACGAGAACGGAACAATTTAAGACAAAAAAAGATAACAGGTGATGAATATTTAAACAATATTGAAAATCATTATAAGAGGTGGGAACAAATTCATCAAAACCCTAATGATTATGAAAATGGTAATTTAAATTGGACTTCTTTTTCTATTGATTATGTGTCTTTTTTATTAAACATTAATGTACCAATTTTTGTTGGTTATGGAACAGAAGATATAAGTGCTGAAAATGGTGATTTATTGCCAATTATTTTTATTGAAAATAAGAAGCAAAACCTTACAGTAAAACCTTACGTTGGCTTAGAACATAATTTCTTTGAGATTAAAAATGGTAACCCTGATTATCAAAATGAAGGAAATTGGAATAAAGTAATTAATGATGTTTTAGTTTGGATGAAAAATAATAAATCAAATACTTTAAAATAAAAATAAGATTCCTGTTTCCGCTACGCTACACAGGAATGACGTGAAGGTTGGCTTTGTGCGTTGGCAACTCCTTCCCAATGGGAAGGTTGGGATGGGACTAATACCCCTTCCCTCTATAACTTTCACTTTCATTGTCGTTATACATCGACAAGTAATTTTGATATCTGAAACTAGCTATTTCGTTGTTTTCTACTGCTTTTTTTACGGCACATTTCGGCTCGTTAATATGTTGACAATTATTAAACTGACAATCGGGCAACAAATCTCTCATTTCAATAAAATAATGCGAAAGTTCAGTTTTATCAAAATCTATTAAACCAAAAGCTTTAATGCCTGGGGTATCTACCACGAAACCGCCAAAAGAAAGTTCGTGCATTTCGGCATAAGTGGTGGTGTGTTTTCCTAACTGATGAGCATTAGAAATAATAGAAGTTTTAAGTTGCAAAGAAGGTTCTATAAGGTTGAGTAACGAAGATTTTCCCACACCCGAATGTCCAGAAACCAATGACGTTTTATTTTTTAATTTAGCAATTAGTTGGACTATGTTTTTGTTGGTAGTTACAGAAATTGCCATACATTCGTAACCAATATTGGTATAAGTCTCCATTAAAAAATGAAGTCTTTCCATATCTTTTTCGGTATAAATATCTGTTTTGTTAAAAACAATAGTGGTGTGAATATGGTACGCTTCGGCAGTAATTAAAAATCGATCAATAAAACCTGTAGAAGTTTCGGGTTGAATAATGGTAGCAATTAAAATTGCTTGATCAACATTAGCAGCAATAATATGAGCTTGCTTAGAAAGGTTGACCGATTTCCTAATAATGTAATTGGTTCGGGGTTTAATTTCAGAAATAACAGGGTCTGTAGCTACATCGCTAACAATAACCTTGTCGCCAACAGCTACGGGGTTGGTAGTTTTAATGTCCATCATTCTAAAGCTGCCTTTAATTCTGGCGGTTAGTGTTTCACCATTATTCATGCGGACATGATAAACATTACCAGTGGATTTTATTACGATTCCTTCTTCCAAATTTATTGAGAATGTTAAAAAAAACCAAAAGTAATCAAATCGTAAATGTTCTAAACCAAAATTCATTACTTTCGTACTTTAAATGCCGTAAAAACAAGAATTTTTAATTCTTTACTTTTACGAGCATCCTCGAAAAATTAGTTTTTCACAGAAAAACATTTTTCGGGACTTATAAACTCATAACCTTTTAAACTTATAAACTAGCATGTCAATTATAGTTAATAACGTAACCAAAATTTATGGACAACAAAAAGCATTAGATGATGTTTCTTTTAGTGTGGAACCAGGTCACATTGTTGGCTTTTTAGGTCCTAATGGAGCCGGAAAATCAACCATGATGAAAATCATTACTTGTTTTATTCCTCAAACCTCTGGAAATGTTTCTGTTTGTGGGTATGATGTGATTGAAAATCCATTAGAAGTAAAAAAACAAGTCGGTTATTTGCCAGAGCATAATCCTTTGTATGTAGATATGTATGTAAAAGAATATTTACAGTTTGTGGGAGGAATTTATCATGTGAAAAACATTAAAGAAAGAGTGAAGGAAATGATAGATATGGTAGGTTTGGGAATAGAACAAAATAAAAAAATAGGAGCATTATCAAAAGGTTACAGACAACGAGTAGGATTGGCACAAGCCATTATTCACGACCCAAAGGTGTTGATTTTAGACGAACCCACAACAGGATTAGACCCCAATCAATTAGAGGAAATAAGAGGCTTAATAAAAACTATTGGGAAAGAAAAAACCATTATGCTTTCTACGCACATTATGCAGGAAGTGGAAGCCATTTGTGATAAAACCATTATTATTAATCATGGCAAGATAGTTGCAAACCAAACCACATCATCACTAAAAGATAATAGTTCTGAAAATATTGTGCTAACAGTAGAATTTGATAAAGAATTGAATGGTAATGCGTTAACCAAAATTGAAGGAGTGTTGCAAGCGAAGAAAAAACCGAATGAGGAAATTTGGTTGATAGAAATACAACAAGATAGCGTTAGAAACAATATTTTTCAATTTGCTATCCAAAATAAAATGGTTGTATTAAGTATAAATAAAGAAAAAGAAAGTTTAGAAAACATCTTTAAAAAACTAACAAAAAATCTATAAATATTAATTATGTCGGAGTTTTGACATAAATACAATAAATAAATAAACTATTTTTGAACCATTAAATTTAAAGTTATGAAAAAGATTTTATTAGTATTACCTCTAACAGCAATTATTTTTGCCTTTACGGTAACAGAAACACAAACAGAAAAATGGGTAGCTCCCGCAGAAGCTAAAAAAATTACTAACCCTGTGGCAGAAGCAAAAAGAGCAGCGTCTGCTAAAAGCGGAAGTAAAATTTTTAAAATTCGTTGTGTAGTTTGTCATGGCGATTTAGGAAAAGGAGATGGACCTGGTGGAAAAGCATTAAATCCAAAGCCAGCAAATTTAACAAGTGCAGTTGTTCAAAACCAAACAGATGGTGAAATTTTTTGGAAAATAAGCAACGGAAAAGGAGCTATGGTAAAATGGGATGGAATTTTAAAAGAAAATGAAAGGTGGGATATGGTAAATTACATCAGATCAATAAAAGCTAAAAAATAACAAAAATTAAAGCAAGTATAAATCAATCTAAACAAAAAATAAATTATGAAAAAAACAATTTTATCATTAACATTAGTAGCCGTTGCAGGTTTCTTATTTAATTCGTTTACATCTTCAGAAAAAGTAACTTATACAACTTATGAATACGCAGGAGAATTAAACCCACTATGGAAAGATTACAAATCTTGGTTCAGAGTAACACATGAAGCACCAAACACAGGCGATCCAACAGGTTTTTTAGATGGAAAACATAGCGGAACAAAAGCATTCAGAGAAATTTACATCAATAAAAAAGGAGAGGCTACTCAAAAAATGGCGGGCAATAATAAATATCCTGCGGGAACTGTTGTTGTAAAAGAAGCCTACAAAAGCAAAGCAGCTTGGGAAGCAAAAAAGAGTCCAGTTTTAACTGTCATGGTTAAACTAGAAAATGGAAAAGCTCCAGATACTAGCGATTGGGAATACTATATGGGATCAGCTAAAAAGAATTTATTTATGAACTTTCAAAAATTTTGCTCAGGATGCCATGTGTACGCTCAAACTAAAGATTTTGTATTTATGAATGCAGATCAATTAAAACTAGAGAGTAAATAATTTTTTAATTAATATTAAATCTAAAAAAGCGTTAGAATATTCTAACGCTTTTTCTATTTTTGAGCTTTATTAAAGTTATTCTTATGAAAACACAAATTATTTTAGTAAGCCTAGTTTTGTTTGCCTTTCTTGTGAGTTGTACTAACAATCAAGAAAAAAAAATAAATAGAAAAGAAATCATTCAATTTATCAAAACTAATAAAATTGCAAAATTAAAAGCAGCACTTCAATCTATAGAAAACAAACCGGCTTTTTTAAACACCCAAGACAGCATCGGGAATACTTGGCTACATTATGCTGTTGGGTATAATAATAATGAAGTTACGGCAATTTTTCTAGTAAACGGAGCTGATCCTAACATAATAAACAACGAAGGGTTAACACCTTTAGATGTTGCACGAAAAAATAATTATAATGAAACCCTATTAAAAATTCATGAATTTCAATTTCAAGATTGGAAACAGCAAGAAGAAAAATTTAGTGAAGAGAAGTTAGAATATGCAGTAATAAATGATAACACACTAATTTTAAGTGAATTTATCGCTAACAACATTCAAATTGATTCGATGCTACTTAGTAATGAGTTTTCACCACTAGTAACTGCTTTGTTTGCAAACAGCACAAATGCAGCATTACTTTTAATTGAAAACGGAGCAGACCAAAACAATCAGTTTGATACTCGTTCTGTTTTAACTATGGCAGTTATGTTTAACCAACCAAAAGTAGTTAAACTCCTATTAGAAAAAGGGGCGGATGTAAATGCAACAGACGGGACACTCGCCACGCCAATAATGTTTGCAGCCCAAGAAGGTTTTTTAGAAATAGTAGAATTATTATTACAATATAACGCAGATATAACTAAAAAAGATAAAACAGGAGAAACCGCTTACGACAAGGCAATTAAAAACAATCATAAAGCATTAGCAGAAAAATTTATTTTAGCAGAAAAAAAATAAATACTTAAATTCTATACGTTATAAAAAAAAAGTACTTTTGGACACCAATTGTGGAATGATTTGGCTGCTTGCAACCACACGAAAAAATGCTAAAAATAGATACTTTTCAACTTGCGTTCAGCCCTATTTTCTTTATTAATAACTTTAAAATAAAAATTAAATGTCTTATTTATTTACATCTGAATCTGTATCTGAAGGTCATCCAGACAAAGTTGCTGACCAAGTTTCTGACGCATTAGTTGATCATTTTTTAGCTTTTGATCCCACATCAAAAGTTGCTTGTGAAACTTTAGTAACCACAGGGCAAGTGGTATTAGCTGGAGAAGTAAAATCCAACACCTACCTTGATGTTCAAAAAATTGCTCGTGATACTATTAATAAAATTGGATACACTAAAAGTGAGTATATGTTTGATGGAAATTCTTGTGGCGTGTTTTCATCTATTCATGAACAATCACCAGACATTAACCAAGGAGTTGAACGTAAGAAAAAAGAAGATCAAGGAGCAGGAGATCAAGGAATGATGTTTGGCTACGCAACAAAAGAAACAGATAACTATATGCCGTTGGCGTTAGAAATCTCTCATTTGTTGTTAAAAGAATTAGCTACTATCAGAAGAGAAGGCAAAAAAATGAAATACCTTCGTCCCGATTCGAAATCGCAAGTAACCATTGAGTACGATGATAATAATAAACCTATCAGAATTGACGCAATAGTTGTTTCTACTCAGCATGATGATTTTGATACGGAAGCTAAAATGTTGAAGCAAATTAAAGAAGATGTAATTAACATATTAATTCCAAGAGTAAAAAAATTACTTCCAAAACACATTCAAGGATTATTTAATGACAAAATTATTTACCATGTAAACCCAACAGGTATTTTTGTAATTGGAGGGCCACATGGAGATACTGGTTTAACAGGAAGAAAAATTATTGTTGATACTTATGGAGGAAAAGGGGCTCACGGAGGTGGTGCTTTTTCAGGAAAAGACCCAAGTAAGGTTGATCGTTCTGCAGCCTATGCAACCCGACATATTGCAAAGAACATGGTAGCTTCAGGCTTATGTAATGAAGCATTGGTGCAAGTTGCTTACGCTATTGGTGTTGCTAAACCTGTGGGTGTTTTTGTAAATACCTATAGAACTGCTAATGTAAAATTGAATGATGGTGAAATAGCTAAGAAAATTGAAAAATTATTTGACCTTCGTCCTTATGCTATTGAAACAAGATTTAGTTTACGAACACCAATTTATTCCGAAACAGCAGCTTATGGGCACATGGGAAGAAAAACAGAAATCGTAACTAAAGAATTTACGAATGGCTCTGGTGAAAAGAAAAAAATTAAGGTAAAGCTTTTTCCATGGGAAGAACTAGATTTTGTAGAAAAAATAAAAAAGGAATTTAAACTATAAATTCATTAGCCAATAAAAATTAAAAATAAACTAACACAATAATTTTTATGTTTGAATGTTTTTTTTGTAATTTGGCGGCTGAATTATAAAATTGAAATAATTAATTTAAAAAGTAAGCAATAAACTAATCTAAAATTATGAAACAATTATTTGCACTCTTAACATTAACAGCAGTATTAAATTTTGGTACCATTAATGTAACTTACGCTCAAGATGCTAATGCAACGGAGCAAACAGCTGAAGATTCAATAGCTCAAGCAAAAGCAGCTGAAGAAAAAATTAAAGCAGAGGCTGAAGCAAAAGCAAAAGCTGATGCAGCAAAAACAGAAGAAGAAGCTACTCCAGAAGTAGAATTAACTTTCCAACAAGTAATTAAACAAAAATTTATTGAAGGTGGCCCTGGTTTTATGGGCATCGTATTAGTATGTCTTATTTTAGGTTTGGCAATAGTTATTGAAAGAATTGTTTATTTAAATATGGCAACTACAAACAGTAATAAGTTATTAAAAAATATCGAAGATTCATTAAGTGCAGGAGGAGTTGAAGCAGCTAAAGAAGTTTGTAGAAACACAAAAGGACCTGTTGCTAGTATTTTTTATCAAGGATTAGACAGAAGTCATGAAGGAATTGAAATGGTTGAAAAATCAGTGGTTTCTTATGGTGGTGTTCAAATGGGCTTATTAGAAAAAGGAATTTCTTGGATATCATTATTTATTGCACTTGCTCCGATGCTTGGTTTCATGGGAACAGTAATTGGTATGATTGGAGCATTTGATGCAATTGCCGCTGCAGGTGATATTTCTCCTGCTGTTGTTGCTGATGGTATTAAAGTAGCCCTTTTAACAACTGTATTCGGTTTGATAGTGGCAATTATACTACAAATTTTCTATAATTATATCGTAGCTAAAGTTGATAGTATTGTTAATGACATGGAAAATGCTTCTATTTCGTTAATTGATATTTTAGTAAAACATGATTTATCTAAAAAATAAAAAATTATGAATAACAAATTATTCAGTATTATATTATATGTTCTTCTTGGAATTTCTACTTTATTAAGTATTTTATTCTACGTAGATGTTGTTTCAGAAGGGATACTCATTAATTGGTGCTATATATTATTAGGAATAGCTACACTTACACCAATAATTTTCCCAATAATTACTATGGCACAAAGCCCTAAAAATGCAAAAAATGCCTTAATAGGTATTGTTGGTTTAGCAATTGTTTTTGCAATAGGCTATGCAATGGCAGGTAATGAAGAGGTTTTTGATGCAGGAGCAAAACTTTTAGCAGATAGTTCTACTTCACAATTATCAGAAGCAGGATTAAATGCCTTTTACATTTTAGGATTAGGAGCAATTGGAGTAATCATCTTTTCAGAAGTATCAAAAATATTCAAATAACAATGGCTAAAAGAGAAATACAAGAGATAAATGCTGGGTCAATGGCGGATATTGCATTCTTGCTATTGATTTTTTTCTTGGTAACCACCACGATGGATACCGATACAGGATTGATTCGGAGGTTACCACCACCACCAGATAGTGAAGTTCCAGAAGAATTTGATGTTAAAAAAAGAAATATTTTTGAGGTGTTGGTAAATGCTAATAATCAAATTTTAGCAAAAGGAGATTATATTCAAGTAACAGAACTAAGAGCTAAAGTAAAAGATTTCATAAAATCAGATCCAAACAATCCAACTTTACCCGAATTTAAAGAAGAAGAAATTGAAGGATTGGGGTTATTTCCCGTTTCAAAACAGATAATTTCTTTGCAAAATGACAATGGCACTTCTTACGATATGTATATTAAAGTTCAAAACGAATTGGTTGGGGCTTACAATGAATTAAGAAATGAATTTGCATTACAAAAATATGGAAAATCATACCAGGAATTAATCCAACAAGCAGCTTCTTCTGATAAAATTGCAATTCAACTAGAAGCAGTTAAAAAAGTCTATCCACAACGAATTTCTGAAGCAGAACCTAAAAAAATAGGAGGAGCAGAATAATGTCAAAATTTAGAAAAAACGGAAAAAAAAGTCAGCCAGCTGTAAACACAGCAGCTCTTCCAGATATTGTATTTATGTTACTTTTCTTCTTTATGGTTACCACAACTATGAGAGAAACAACATTGAAAGTAGAAAACAAAACTCCATTTGCAACTGAAATTGAAAAATTAGAGCGAAAATCATTGGTTAGTTACATTTATATTGGGAAACCAACAAAAGATTTACAAGCAGTTTTTGGTACAGCTCCACGTATTCAATTAAATGATGCTTTTAAAACCAAAGAAGATATTTTTCAATTTGTAGAAATGGAAAAAGAAGAACGCGATGAACTAGAAAGGAATCTAATTACTTGGTCGTTAAAAGTAGATCAAAAAACAGAAATGGGAATTGTAACAGATGTAAAACAAGAGCTAAGAAAAGCAAATGCTTTAAAAATTAACTATTCAACTAAAAAAACGGATAAGATAAAAAATTAATAACCTTATAATAATTAATATTTAAACCCTAAGTACAAAATGTGCGTAGGGTTTTTTTTGTTTTAAAGATGTACTTTTGTGCTAAATGAAACCAATTATTTCATATCAATTTGCAGATTCATCTTTAATGAAAAAGAAGTTTGAAACTCCAGTTGTTCCTCAAGATACAACTCCAATTGAATTATTGAAAGAGGTTGATGAAATAAATATTAATCAATTCATTAAAACAAAGAAGAAAAATCAAATCACAGAAAAGCATATTATTCAAGAAAATCATTCCCTTGATACAGTTTCTTCAAATGAGAAGTACGACACAAATGATTATGTGTTTAGAAATGAATCGTTTAGCAACCTGCCGATTCGACAAAAATTAACAGTAACAAATAGCATTGAATCTCCTAAAACACTATTTCAACCAAGTATAAAACCGATAGGAATTCAAAATTGGCAAATTATTATATTGTTAGGAAGTCTTCTTTTGATTGCTTTAGCGAAAGGATTAAATCAAAATAGATTTAGAAAGATAGTTAGGTCAATTGTTTCAGAACAAGCAACATTTGAAATTGTAAGAGGAGAAAAAATTTTTTTGAATCAAACCAATTTATTTCTAAATTTAGTTTATTTAGGTACGTTTTCACTTTATATTTATCACTTTTTGTATTTTCAAGAAAGAGTATTAACATCCTCGTTTGAATTTTTTTATTATTTACAAATAACATCCGTACTAGCTATTTTTTTTATTGCTCAATTAATTTTTAATGCAATGCTTAGTTTTGTATTTGACATGAAAGAGATGCAGATGGAATATGTATTTAACACCTCATTATTTAATAATGTTTTAGGTGTTTTATTTGTTCCAATGTTATTTTTAATATATTTCACAGACTTACAAAACAATGTTGCTTTTAATAATCTAATTCTCATTGTAATATTTAGTATTTTGCTATTCAGAACAATACGCTATATAAAAATTGGGACAAAGAAAAATATTTCTAATTTACATATATTTTTGTACATTTGCACCCTCGAAATTTTACCGTTAATCGTTATTATTAAGTTTTTTATCTTATAAAAATGATTATTTAACTAA
>PHDR01000278.1 GCA_002841035.1 Bacteroidetes bacterium HGW-Bacteroidetes-12
AAAAAAGCCGCTAACAATTAATATAAAAAATTGCTTAATTCAATAAAATTGAATGTTTCTAAAATAAAAAAATATTAAATTTTAACATCGGAAAATTGTTTTTCAAGTCAGCAACTTTCCTTGTTCTTAACAGTTGACTGTCATTAATTCAAAATATTTAAAATATGAAAAAACAATTAATAATTTGCTGTTTAATTTTGACAAATACTTTTGCTTTTAGCCAAGATACAAATCCTGAGTTAGTAAAATATGTTTCTTTTTTAGAAACACAAAACACAAGTGCAAAAGACTATATAATTAACTTATGGAAAAAATATGACATCGTTATTTTATGTGAAAGAAATCACGGAGAAATGACTCAATATGATTTGATTTATGATGTTGTAAGTTCTGATTATTTCAAAAAAAATGTAGGAAATATTTTTACAGAAATAGGTTCGATCAGTAAGCAACAGGATGTGTTAGATTTTACCAAGACTCATTTTGCAGATTCTAAAGAAAGAGAAAAACAGCTTCTTAATCTTTACAGAAAAATTCAATGGAATGGATGGAGTGCTGCTAATTTCTATTATTTTATAGACAAAATAAATACGCTTAATTCTTCATTGCCAGCAGATCAAAAAATAAATTTATTTGTTTCTGATGTTAAAGGCCCTTCTAAAGAGAATCTTTCCAGAAAAGAAAATTTTTTAAACTATTTTAATGGTATTTACCGACATAGAGATCGTGAAATGGCGCAAAACATCATTCATGTTTATGACAGCATAAAACTAAAATCTTCAAGAAAAAAAAGTTTAGTGATTATGAATTCAAGACATGCTTTTTCAAAAACTTTTTTTGAAAACAATGACAAAAATGTTGGACATAAATTATTTGACACTTATAAAAGTAGTGTTGCAAATGTGTATTTAAATTCATTAGCGCCAACTTTAAAGGTAATCGAATCAGATAAAAATGAAGTTTATAAAGACTATGTTCATCGACCTGTTCAGAGTGGAAAATGGGATGCGTCTTTTGAAATTGTAAACAATGAAAGTTTAGGTTTTGACTTTAAAAATAGTCCCTTTGGAAATGATTTCTTTGATATTTTTCCCTATGCCAAACAGAATTATAACTACCAAGACATTTTTACAGGATTTGTATTTTATTTGCCTTTAAAAAGACATTATGAAGCTTGGGGTATTCCTAATTATATAGATGATGATTTCATAGATGAATTTTATAACCAACAAAAATTCTTTTCAGAAGCAACTGGAAACGGAGAAGTTACAATAGAAAACTTGAAAGAAGAATATAATTATTCTGAATCAAAATATGATGATCAAGACATCATCATTGAACAAGTTAACAAGTGGCTTAACAAATAATAAAGGTCAGTCAGCAATGGCTTAAAAAATTGCTGAAGGCAACTAAATAGATTGGTTCAAAACTTAATTTTAATACATTAAATCATCGGGAAATTGCGATTTAAAATTCAAATTTTAATATTATAAACCGTCGGCTTTTATGCCTAAAAAATTGAAAACTATGAAAAATATATTATTGTTTTGTTTAATGATTTTTACACTTAAAGTTAACTCTCAGTCTTTTAACGAATATGAAGTTCCAAAAATTAATAGCTTTGGATTAAATTTAAATGAATTAGATTTAAGTAATCAAAAAGTAAATAATGATTTAAAATCAATCTTGAAAAAAGAACAACAACGAAAAAGCAACAAATCAACTTCAATAGTTTTGGCAGCTCTTTCTGTTTTAACCACAACAACAGGAATTATTATTGTCTCAAAACCCAAAACAGTTAACGAAATGGATTATTTAAATGAGGCTGGTGCCTATGAAAATCTTATTGGAGGTTTTTTTATTGCTGCTGGAGTAATTGAGGCGGGAATTTCTATACCATTATTTTTCACGTCAAATAAAAGAAAAAAAGAACGCGATAAATTGATTGAGTTATATAAAGAATAAGTTTTTATGACAAAACTTTTGTTAAGCCATATATAATTTATGATTACATTTAAACTAAATACAAGCCGACAAATATTCAATAAAAATATGGCGTATGAGAAAAAATCTCCGATGTTGAAGTCGCACATATCTTAATAGAAACACATAGGCAATACGATCTCCTTTATGAAAAAACTTTTATTCTTATCTATTCTAATTTTATCAATACCGGCATTTTCTCAAAATTCTGAAATCAAACCGTATGTAGATTATTTAAAAAAAATTGAAAAAAAATCAGCCAAAGACTACATTTTACAACAGTTTCAAGACCATGACATTGTAATTTTATGTGAAAGAAATCACGGAGATTTATCTCAATATGAGTTGATTAAAGAAATCTTAAATGATGAATATTTTAAGAAAAATGTTAAAAACGTATTCACCGAGATTGGAGTAATTAACTTATACCCAGAAATAAACATTTTTTTAAAAACTAAAGGGTTAGATAGTATTTATGTTGAAAGAAAGTTAAACGAATTTCAAAGGAAAGCTAGTTTTTGGGCTACCTGGGACAATTACAACTATCATTACTTGTTAAGAACTATCTATGATTTAAACAATAACTCGGAAAATCAAATTTCTTATTTTCCATCTGATGTTGAATTTGATTGGGAAAAAGTAAAAACAAGTGAAGAATATACAAGAGAACAAGATTTTGAAATTGAACCAAGAGATAGCTTGATGGCGTATAATATTATTAATCAATATGAAAAGTTTAAATCTAAAAAAAATAAGAAAGCTTTAATAATTATGAATTATCGCCATGCTTTTAAAATTCACACAGAAAGTGATGGTTTATTAAACAAGAATACAACTAAATATCTATTTGACTATTTTGGAAAGCGTGCTACAAACATTTTAATAAGTCCTATAATTTTTAAAAAACAATATAAAGATTATGCTTATTCTCTTATTCAAAATGGGAAATGGGATGCTTCATTTAAATACCTAGACATTGAGAATGTTGGATTTGATTTTAGCAATAATGTGTTTAGCAAAGATAATTTAGATATGTGGCCAAATCATGTAATTTATACATACGAAAATGCTTTTGATGGTTTTGTGTTTTATAGACCAATTGAAGAACAAAAATTAGTCTTGGGTTTTCCTGGACTAATCCCAAAAGATTTTGAAGAAGAATTTATGAGAAGATTTGAAATTAATCAAAAATACAATGAGAATACTTCTTTACTTAAAAAACTAGAGAATATAGAATTTAGACAAGCAGTAATAAAAGAATTGAATACGAAAAGAGTAAAAAATCACCCAAACCTTGATGTCTTAATAGAAACAAGAGATAAATATCTGAATGATTAAAAGCACAGCCTAAAAGCAGTATATAATTTATGTTCAAATCGGATTTAGTACAAACCGACAAACATTCAATAAAAATTTGGCGTAGGCGGAAAAATCTCCGATTTTTACGTCGCGCAAATCATTATACAAACACATTAGGGCACATAATAATAGCGACACCGACTGCAAATAAAAATACGAATATGAGAAAAATAATATTAGGACTTACATTTTTAATGTCGATTACTGGATTTAGCCAAAAGAATCAAATTCAAGTATTAAGTAATGAGAAAATATTAGGGAAAAGCCTTGTTGATAGTTCTGACATTAAAGGATTTGAATATATATTTTCTGATAGGATTCATGAAACTTTCCTCGATACAACAGCAGGATTTTTGACTGTACAATTAAGAGGGCTAAGCAAAAATGGAAAATGGCTAAACAATACTGTAAATATTGTCCAATATGGCATTAAAAATCAAAAGGTTTTATGGAGTAAAAAGATTGCTTACCAATCAAGTAATTTGCAGCAATTCAGTAATACAATGATTTATACTGCTGCCAATAAGAGCTATTGTCTTGATATTAATACAGGAAATGAATTTT
>PHDR01000279.1 GCA_002841035.1 Bacteroidetes bacterium HGW-Bacteroidetes-12
AGGTAAAATCTAAATCTTCGGAAAAACGGTAATTTGGAAAATAACATTTTCTAAGGCATGTTCCTCCTTTGAAGATTAAATTTTCCTTACACTCAGGAATAGAAAAAATGGCATCAATAAAATGACCTAACACCCAATCTTTATCAATGGTTGATTTGGGAATGTTTTGCTCCTCTGCTTTTGTTTCTATTTCCTTTTTTAATATCATTTATCTGTTAGTATTGCTTATTACAGATATCCAATAGTTCTTCTTCTGTAATGTTTAACCGTAATTTCCATTTGTTATTGAACGCTCCTGCTTTCTCACCGAAAGGGTCTATCAGCACGTATCTTGGATTCACCTCTCCTTCGGCATACTTAAGGAAGCGTGTCATTTTGGGTTTTTCAAGCAATTCAGTCAGAAATGCTAATCTTTTTATTACAGAAATATTACCAATAGCTCTACAATATTGAATCATTTTGTCCTGATTAATATCTGTTTGTCCAAAAGCACGAATCAATTCTGAATAACCTCCAGAATACTGTGAAAGGTCAAAACAATCAACAATGGTTTTTTCTTTGTCGGTCAGTCTGTATTTATGATTTCCAAAGCCCTGTGTTTCTATTCCTGTTCTTTTCGTGTTTTTTATTTTGACGAATTGATACTTAACACCAAACACCGTTTTATCTTTTTTTATACGAGTGGTTTGAATGAAAACGATATTGGGAAATTGTTCTGTCAAACCATGTAGGTTAAGAGCTGACCAATATGCAACAGCTCCGTCTGGGACAAGAAAACAACCAATTACTTTTTCATCTCTAAAGTTTGCACGGCAATATTTACCTCTTTCAATCCGAGAAATGATTTTTTTATGTACTAAATTTTCGATTATCTCATTGATATCTTCTGATGAGTTCCTAAGTAATTCTTTTAGATCGTCTAAGGAAAAAATATCCATTTCATTTTCTGCCAACATCAACATCACATTCATTTGGGAATGAGTCAAGTTTGTTGAGATATATGCTCCTATTGCCATTACGTTTTATTATTCTTTAAACCCTAAAAAATGGGGTTTATATTAAAACAAGATGTAAAGATATGAATTATTATTCAAATAATTCATAAAAACTTCCTCTTATCATCAGAATTCAAACAGACAGTATTTTTGCTTGTCCAAAACTAAAACAACCCCGTATTAATTTCCATCATAGGGATGTACATAGCAATTACAATAAAACCTACAATAACGCTGATAAATAAAATCACAAAAGGTGTGCACCGCACTGTTATGCTTTAGCTTGTAGCTAAGCATTTAATCTTTACCACCTACCAACTCCAATTTACCATCTTTTTAAAGAACTTTTTTTACCTCATCAACTATACTTCAAATTTACAATTTTCTACTTTAAAAGAACGTATTGTTGAAAAAAATTTTTATTTACCTCTTGACTTTGTTCTAAAACCAACTACCTTCGCTTTTTTTTCAGCGGTGTTCAAGCTACAAGATTTCACGAACAGTGCCGAGCACACAAGATTAATATCTATTAATAAGTATCATTTGATAATATTCTTTTCTGAATTTTTTTTGCTCTTCAGTTTCATTTGGGTATTCAAATAAAGTAAATAAATTGCCTTTACTTTTTTCGTCTAATTCATTCATCTGGGTTTTATTTAAACCTATATGCTTTTTTACATAGCTTTTTTTCCATCGAGGGATACAGGATTTATATAAAGGCAAAATAGAAAGTATTTTAGAATTAAATGGAGAATCAGCATATGTGTTTAACTTAGTTATAAATGATTCAAAACGGATGAATTTCACCCAATCTTCATGTGCTTTTAAAGGAATATGAGCAGTACCAAACACACAAAAAAATCTATCATTAGGGTATAACTTTTTTAGTTCAATTATCTGGTTATATATAAGTTTTTCTCTATCTTCTCTTAATGGATGAAAAGTATTTTCTTTATATTTCACTCCTTTAACATCAACTTTCAAGGCTCTGTATAAAGCTAACAAATCTTCATAATATTCACCAAATTCTTCCTTATGTAAATTAGGGTTTTTTTCTATTTCAGAAAGAAATGAAAAGATTTCTTGTATTGCATCGTGTTTATAATAGTCGCTTCCTAAATTTCCATATTTAAACTCTTTATTTTTTATATAATCTAACGTATGTTCTGAAAGAACAGCTTTATTTTGAATAAGATATTCTACAATTTTTAAAATTGCTATTTCAACAAATTCAATTCCTTTTTTCTCATAATCTACTCCATGTATTATAAATTTTCTATTTTTAGGTAATGAATCATAATAAGCCTTAAGCTTTGAAAAAAAAACTATATCCATTTTCATAAACCAAATTCGATCAAAAATTTTTTCATCCCCTGTTTTTAAATATAAGTTTAACAAAATTGCTAATGAGTTCCCTTGTTCAATAAGCAAATGGTTAACATTTTTGTTATTATGTAAATATTTAAAAAGCATTAGTTGAACTTCAATGTTTCCTTTTGCATAATGTTCTTCTCCAATAACAAAAAAATCGAATCCACTTAGTTTATCTTCGATGAATTGAATTTCTTCATGACTATAAAATTCATTTAATACTGTATAATTTTGAAATTCTTGGGTATAAAATGGAATGCTATAAAAAAACATTAATAATGCTATAAATTTTTTTTTAATCATTTTTATTATCTTATGGTAGCATTAATATAGAAAGGATGCCAAAATCTAAACTTTTGAATTCCATATACAGTATAACGAAAAGAAGATTCTATTACTGAAGTTGTTCTAACGGCAACTTTTCCTCCTTTTCCCCATGCGATACCGAATCCATTTACAGTTCTGTAAGGACTCCCATTTATAATAACTTGAAGGGTTGCTCCTCCAACATTATTGAAGAATACTAATGTACCTCCTTTAGTGTGGTGGTTAGTTGTTGTATTTATACCATTTCCACCACTATTTCCTCCTGCATTTTTCAACCAAAAAGGGATGTCAATATTTTGTCCAAGCTCTAGTTGAAAAACTTTACCTTGAGAATTAGCATATTCGTCAACACCAACAAATTTTGCTAAACCTCTTCTAAATTGATTAAATAATCCAAATTTAAAAACTAAACTACCTTTATCATCAACCCATACTCTCAACCTACCATCAGGTAAAGCACCTTTTATAGCTTGCCATTCTTCTTTATATTGCTCTCTTAAAGCGTCACTATATGCTCTATTCTCTCTATTTTGTTCCTCTCTAACCTCTCTATTGGTTTTTCCAGATCCAAACGCACCTTGTGAATTATCATAATATTTCCCTGCCGAATAACCAAAACTAACATTACTAGAAGCAACATTAATAATATCTTCTCTTAATGTATTATCCACAAAGGCATTGTAGGCAAAGTTACTTACTTCTAAGCCATCAATAAAAATACCACTACCAGCATCGGAAAGTCCACTTGTTCCGTTGTTTCCAGGTAGTTGTGTGATAGCAGGAGCATCTAAAAATCCGCCACCTAATGGTCCTAATAATGAGTTCAATGCTGCATAATTATCACTAAAATCATAAGAGCTACTAGAACCTCCTGTAGAATATCTACTTACTCCACCTCTTGGTGCAGCTCCTAATATGCTGTATATTTCCTCAAAAGTAACCCCTTGGTAATGGTTCATTCCCGTAGCACTCATCCATCCCCTGAGCCATTCTATACGAGTCATTTTATATTTATTATCAAATAAATTATTTAGTATTTTTCGTTTCATGTATTCGGTGATTACCGCCCTTCCCCCATCAGGATCCACAAAACTCACCGGGTTGTTTGCCATAGCCAAATAAGGGCTGTGGTGTTGGTAGTAGGGGTCTGTTCCGTTCCACCTGCCTAGGCTGGGGTTATACATCCTAAGCTGAAAAGCTACCCACTTGCTG